>JAQUQK010000032.1 GCA_028716125.1 Thermoplasmatota archaeon
CAAACGAGCTGAAAATCCCGTATGGCGCGCTGGCGTTCTCAACAAATTATGCCTGCGGGATAAAGGGCGCGCTTGACGGGGATGAGATAGACAGGATTTGCGCCGGCAAGGCTAAAGAAATACAAAAGATTCTGGAAAATGCAGTTGAGATTTTAGGGTGATCTAATGGGCAACATTGACATTTCAAAGGCGAAAAAAATCGCAGAAGAAGTAAAGGCGGCGCCAAACAAGAAACAGGTCTGCGGAGAGGCTGCTGCGGAATACGTTAAGAGCGGAATGGTTGTCGGCCTTGGCACTGGCTCCACTGTTTACTACACAATAAAAAAGCTCGGCGAAAAGAAGCGCAATGGAATGGAAATCACTGGAATTCCTACTTCAATTCAGACTGAAACAATCGCAGGCCAGGAAGGCATAATGCTTGCGGAATTGCGAGACTGCGACAAGATAGACATTACGATTGATGGCGCTGACGAAGTCGACCCGCACCTAAATTTGATAAAAGGGCTGGGCGGCGCGCTCCTGCGCGAAAAAATCGTCGCTATGAACTCAAAGAAAATGATTGTCGTAATTGACGATTCTAAACTTGTAACAATCCTCGGCGAGAAAACTCCTGTCCCTGTTGAAGTCGTAAAATACGCCTGGAAAGCCACTGCTGAGCGCCTTCGAATGCTGGGCTGCGAGCCAAAGCCGCGCATGTCTGGCTCGGGCGACGTGATGTTCATTTCAGACAACGGAAATTTTATTCTGGATTGCAAGTTCCCAAAAATTGAGGACCCCTATACGCTTGCGCAGCAGATCAAGGCAATTCCTGGAGTCGTCGAGCACGGGCTTTTTGTGAATCTGGCAAGTGTAATCATGGTCGGCTCTGAAAAGAGAGTCAGAGTGATTGAGAGAGAAACAGCGCATTAAAATTTGTCAAGTTTTACTTTCAACTTGGGAATAGTCACGCCCTTCTCTTTCGTAACTTCTCCGATGATTTTTGATTCATCGGTCTTGTTCAGGATTTGCAGGGCGTCGTCAGCATTCTTCTTGTCAAGTACTACGCAGAATCCGATTCCCATGTTTAGTGTTCTGTAGATTTCGTTATTCGGCATCTGGCCTTTTTCCTGCATGAATTTGAATATTGGCTGTGGCTCTAATGGTTCGGTAATTTTGTATCCCACCGCATCGTTCATTTTGATGAGCTTGGTCATTCCGCCGCCGGTCATGTGCGAAAGGCCGTGGACTTCGACTTTCTTTATCAGGTTCAGGATTTGCTTTACGTAGATGCGTGTAGGTTCTATCAGGACTTCGCCGAGGGTTTTGCCATCAAATTTATCTGAATATTTCATTCCGCTGGCTTCGACGATTTTGCGCGCAAGGCTGTAACCGTTCGAATGGAGGCCGCTGCTGCGCATTCCAATAATCACATCGCCGGGCTTGACTTTCTCGCCTGTGATTATGTCTGACTTTTTCACAAAGCCGAGGGCCGTTCCTGCAAGGTCATAGCCATTCACAAGCCCGGGAAGAACTGCGGACTCCCCGCCGATTATAGTCATGTTGGACTGCTTTGCGCCCTCGTTTAATCCGATGCCAATCTGTTCTGTGATTTTAGGATTCGGCTTATCCATCGCGAGATAGTCCACGAATGCCATCGGCTCCGCGCCAATGCGTATGATGTCGTTGACGTTCATCGCTATTGCGTCAATTCCAACCGTGTCCCATTTGTTCATCGCCTCTGCAATGCGAAGCTTCGTGCCTACGCCGTCAGTGCACATCGCAAGTGCGTAGTCGCCAAATTCGATGAGGCCGGTTGTCTTTCCTGCTTCAGCAAGTGGCTTTCCAAGGCCAGCGCGCTTGAAAGATAGTTGCTTTATAAGAAGCTTTTCAGCAAGGTGCTCGTCGTCAAGGTTTACGCCTGCTGTTGAATATGTGATTCCTGCCATAATTTCACTTTCCTTCTGATTTCATGTCTGTTGATTTTATGAATTCCATTATCATCTTGAGCGCTTCCGCTACTGCTTTTTCCTTTATTTCCTCGCGCGAGCCGGAGAGCTTGAAGTATTTACAAAGCGTTGGCGCTTTCCTTCCTGCAACCGCGACATAAATTGTCCCGACGTCGCCGCTTGGGCCTGCATATCCTGTGATTCCAACGCCGATGTCCGACTTTTCCTTTACCTGCACTTTCTTTGCCATATCTGATGCAATTTCGGCGCTAACAAGTCCGTACTTGTCCAGGATGCGCTTGTTGATTCCCAACTGGATTTTCGCCCGTTCGCTGTAAACCACAAAGCCTGCGACGAAAAACTTGGATGCGTCCGGCACGTTCGTTATTGTGTGCGAAAGCATTCCTCCGGTGCAGGATTCTGCCACTGCAATTGTAAGCCTGCGCTCCGCCAGTTCCTTTGCCACTGTGTTTTCAGGGATGTAAATGTCCGTTCCCGCAAGCGTCTTTATGCGCTCCGCGCCCTTCATCTTCTTTATTATTTCCTTTGTCTGCGGAGGAACCAGCGATTCCCATTCCTCGCCGAAAATCATGCGCCTGCGTATCTCGCGCCCGGCGTATTTTTTGCGGTCGTAGACCGGCATCGATTTGACGTTGTACCCGCGCTCCAGGAATAGCTGGCGCGTAAGGGGATTATTGGTGTAAACTACGTCAAAAGGAGGAACTATCGCGGTAACATGGGAAACCCAGACGTCGTAGCGGTTCACGTCCTCTATTGGGATAAGATAGTAGTTTGTTACTCCGGCGGCTTCCAGGCTCTTTGATATCATCATGTGGCGCTCGCCCGCGGAAAACGGATTTTCAGTTGTGTGAGAATACTGCGCCGAACCAATTCCAATGATGACTGCGGCGTGCCTGGCAGCGATGTTTTCAATCACTTTAAGGTGGCCGTTGTGGAAGGGCTGAAAACGTCCGATAATAAGCGCCCTTTCTTCATTGGGCTTTGGCATAGTATCAGGTATGCTTTTTAAGTTTAATATTCTTGACTTTCGCAAGTATTGCTTCGGCCGCCTGCTCTGCGGAGATATTGGAAACGTCCAATATAAGGTCGTAGACTTTCCTGTCGTAAAGGTCGATGCCGTAGTATTTCTTGTATCTTGCCGCTTCTGACGCTTCGCGCTTCTTTGCCTCTGCAAGGCGGGCCTCAAAGTCGCCGGATTCGCGCTTCATTATGCGCTTCACGCGGATTTCAATCGGCGCGTCAAGCCAAACTGTCAGGGCATTGAGTTTGTTCTCTTTCGCAAGATGGCCCGCCATCCTCCCTTCCAAAATAAGGTTCTCGGACTTCTTCGCAATCTCGAGCTGGCGCGCGTCAAGCTCCTTGTCGATTTCCGGGTGCTTTTCGCAGTATGCGCCGAACTCCTCAAGGGTCATTTTGCGCTCCTCTGCAGTCTTGCGGAATATTGCGCCGGCGTAAACGTATTCCCACCCAAGCTTCTGCTTTAGGATTCCGGCAACCGTGGATTTCCCTGAGCCGGGAAGCCCCGATATTGTGATTATCATCCAACCACTTTCGAACTTACTGTTCGTCTGCCAAGTCTTCGGCCTGCCTGCCGAGGAAATCAAGGGGCATCGGGTTTTGGCAGCTTGGAATGCTTTCCATTTCATTATAGTGCATTACCGTTTCGTCTGGATTCTTGACGCTGCCATTCAGCAGCAGCTTTGCCGAAACCGTCGTGCTGAGGATTGCGGCAGTCATCGCGTCCTTCATCTTTGAGATTTCCTCTGAGAAGTCCATTCTTGCAAGCCCGGTCTCATCGCGGTATGTTTTGCTCTTCATGTCAAGTTTGCCCGGCAATGAGCGGCAGATGAACCCATAGGCTTTGCCGTCGCCTGCCGCAATCATGTCAATGTGAATACCATTAACTGTTGCATCCTTGTAAACCGCATATCCTTTCGCCTTGAGTTGTTTTGCTGCCCATTTCTTGAACTTGGGCTCGGTCATGTTCATGTATGCGTCGGATTCCATTCCCGCCAGTGCAAGTGGCGCTGGCGTTGATTGGGAGGAGGGCATTATGATTATCTCTTCAGGAGTTTCCTTCGGGGTGTATTTCCTGAATTTGATAAGGCGCAGTGTCCTGCCGAACACGCTACCGAGGACGAACGAGAATATCATGTATATCCAGATGTAGTTGGGGAACAGGAAAGCGCTGCTGCCCGCGCCGGAAAGTATGACCGGCCCCCATGGGGCTTGTATGGTCATTGCGCTTGGGTCAAGAAGGGGCGCGACCCATGCACCGTCGGCGAACGGGTTGCTGTATCCGCTGATAAGGCCCATAAGTCCCGAAAATATCGGAACCGAAACAAGCATCGTGGGAAGAGTCGATTTCATCTGGTTTGACTGCGAAGAGGTCTGCATCATCATAAGCTCCTGCTGATGCTCCTGGAGCTTTTTCATCCTCGTCATGTCCTTTTTCATCTGGGCGTCGCGAAGCTCTTTCTGGAATGCGCCCATGACATGCTGCATCCTTGCAGTCGCGACGTAGTCAGTGAAGAAGTGGCGCACTACTGTTGATACAAGGCCAGTAACGACTGATGCGAGGAATATCACGATCACCGGATATTTGGCGCTGGCGCTTCCGCCTATCGCAAAGAGGAACGGGGTAAAAATAGGGGGGAGATACTTGAATACCATTAGAACTCCGAAAGTCGCGAGTAGGGGAAGGAACATTCCAAGCGTATTAGGCTGCTTTTTGCTCTGCTGTGCCATCTAATCAAAAGTGCATCTGAAGTACGGTAATAATCTTTGACATCAGTAAAAAAAATAGGAAAAAATCAGATTAAGTCTTCCTTGCGCCCAGTACTGCAAGAACGGCTCCGATTACGGCGATTGCGATTCCGCCAAAGACCATTGGAGAGCCGTCGAAGTCGAATGATACGTTTCCTGATTGCCCCCACCAGCCAGATCCTTGGCTTCCGCCGGCATTAAAAGACATTGAGCCGAGAATGCCGCCAAAGATGGCAAACAAAACGCCGATTACAATCAGCACCACGCCAAGCGCCACCAGGCCTCCGTTTCCAGACTTCTTTTGTTCCTCTTCCATTTGTTCACCTCTCTTCCAACAAATTTCCGATTGTTGCGACTTCCATTATTCTACGAATATTGCGGGCCTTCCAGGCGCGGCGTTTTTCGACTTGCCCTGCGGGTCGTATGCGCCTTTGTCGTCTGCAGAGAACACGTCGACCTGGCATTCGAATTTGCGCGAAAGCGTTGCCTTTGCGTCTGAAAGCGCCGCCATCTCATTTACCTGCTTTCCAAGTTTTGCAATCCCCTCATCGCCGAGTTTCTTTATGTCGATTATGACTTTTGTCGCAAACTTCGGAACGTCCTTTGCAAACTGCTTTAGCTCCGGCTGAGCCATCGCCCATTTTATTGTCTCGCCTACGTCTGCTGCCTTTCCATTTTCGGCTACGTGCGCCTGCACCTTCGCCTTCCATTCCGGCGTGGTGTAAAGGACGAGGCGCTTTGGCTTCATTCCGGTGACTTTGAGGATTTCGGAGATGTCGGCAATCGCGCTTCTGACCAATTCCTCGGCGGATTCCGCAGATTCGTCGATTGCGCTTTTGTCAACGGCAGGATACGCCGATTGCGAAACGATTCCTTTGCCTCCAAGAAGCGCATAGCATTCTTCGGCAAGATGCGGGGTTATCGGCGCGATTGTTTTGACTAACGCTTCCGCCGCCTTGCGCATAACTGCCCGGTTTGTTCCGCCGCGCTCTAAGAACCATTCAATGTCGTCGACGAGTGCAAATATCGTTTCATTCGCCATCCTGCGCAGGTCGTATTCCTTCATGGCTTCTTCTACGGCTGCGATTCTGCGGTTCATCATTGAAATTAGCCATTTGTCGATTTGCGCCGGCGTTCCTTCTGGCGCCGACGCCGCCTTTTCCACAAGGCGCCATATCTTCTCAATCCTGTTCCTGTAGCGGAACGCAGCTTCCGGGTCCCATTCTATGTCTATGAACGGCGAGCCGATGTGAACGTAATAAAGGCGAAGCGCGTCTGCGCCGTACTGGCTTACTGCGCCTGGAATGGGCTCCGCGCCTCCCTTTGACTTTGAGATTTTCTCTCCGCCCTTCTGCGTCACCCACCAGTGGACGAACAATCCCTTCGGCCAGCCTTTGGGCGGAAGAATGGCGACATGGTTCATCAAAAAGACAGGGAAGTGCACGGTCTTGTGCTCCTTTCCGCCGAGGTTAATGTCCACCGGATACCAATAATCGAACTCTGACTTGACTGCGTCCCAGAGCGCTTTCTTTCCTGCAGGCGGCACTCCCTTCCCAAGGAAAGCATAGTCGAAGAACTGCTCTGTCATTTCCTGCGGAGAAAGAAGCCCTTCGTTTACGAAATGCGCCAGCGTGTAATATGCCGGATACAACGTAGAGTCGGAAATCGGCTCCACAATCCAATCCTGCTTGAACGGGAATTTTGTGCCAAGCCATGCGCCTCTTCGGATGCAGGCGCGGTCGCCAAACCAGTCAAGGACGCGCGGCATTTCCTCATAATATTGCTTGGGGAAAATGCTCATCTGCGCGGCCCATTCCTTCGACTTTTCGGTGAGCTGCGCATCGCTGTATCTTATGAACCACTGGTCTGGGATTTGCTTTATTACGACAGGAGTTCCGCACCTGCAGACAACAGGTTCGGAGAACTCGCGCATCACGTCGCCGAGTCCCTTGTCCATCAATTCCTGCTTCACGGTGTCCTTGACTTCGCTTATGCGTTTTCCTGCATAGCCCACGCAGCGCTCGTTCAGAATGCCGGTGTGGAATTCCTTCTTGTATATTTCTTCAGTCGCAAGGTCGAGTTTCTCGGCGTCTTTCTGGCTTGCAACCCCCATTGCTTCGCATATCTCCTTTGCCGGAACTTTGTAGCCCTCGATATTTATGATTACGATAGGCTCGACAGGTGCGCCCAAGTCGTGCAGGGCCATCCAGTCGTAAGGCGCATGCGCCGGGACTGACATTACGACGCCGGTTGCCTTTTCCGCATCTACGAACGGGCCCGCGAAAATCGGAACCGTTCGATTTGTGAGAGGGACTGTGACGCTCTTTCCGATTAGTTCCGTACCCTTGACTGTGCCGGCAATCTCAACTTTCTTGCCCTGATGCGCAATTTTGCCTGCGGCCTCTTGGCTTAAAATCCATTGCTCCCCATCGACTTTTGCCCTTACATATTCCACTTCAGGATTAAGCCACATGTTCGTTACGCCAAAAACGGTTTCCGGGCGTAATGTTGCCGCCGGAAGAATCGTGCCGTCGGCCATTTTGAATTTGAGAATTGTGAATTCCTGGACTTCAGCGCTCCCGCCGCGCGAGATGTCCGTTTCCGAAGTATCGATTGCAACCGGCCCGCAATTCGGGCAGTATGGCGCATAATGGGGCTTTGTGATTAGCAAGTTCTTCTCATTCAGTTTGAGGAATTGCCACTGGATGAATTTGTTGTAGCCGGGGGAGATCGTAGTCATCTGGCGCGAGTAGTCGATGAAAAATCCAAAAGACCTCCACGACTCCTCGTACACCTTTGAAAAGAAATCTACGACAAATCCGGGGTCGGCAAGTTTTGGTATTGTCTCTTCAGGGCAGCCGTTGTCCTTGAGGTATTTTATCATCTTTTGGTCGTTTCGCTCGACTCGCTTTGCCAAACTGACCGAAGGAAGGCCGGACGCATGGAATCCTGCCGGGAAGATGACGTTGAAACTGTGCATCGCCTTGTATCGCGCGATGACGTCCGAATAGGTGAAGCCGCGCATGTGCCCGATGTGCTGGTATCCGGAAATTCCCGGATATGCGAAGTGTATGAAGAACTTGGGTTTTGTCTTGTCTGCTGGCAGGCGCGCTTCGTTTGCTTTCTGCGCATACCAGACGTTCTGCCATTTTTTCTCGATTATGCTGTGATCGTAATCCATGAAATTTCCTCACTTTTTGCTTGAATCGTAAAGCGATTTTCCTTGCGAATCCATCGCAACTACAAGAGGGCCAAAGTTCTCCACGCGGAACACCCAAAGCGCTTCTGGCATTCCCAACCCCTCAAGCCAATGGACGCCCTCGACCATTTTTATCGCATTGGCTGCAAGCACGCCGCACCCTCCGGTGAATGCGCAGAAAACGCCGCCCAGTTTTTGAAGCGCCTGTGCGGTGCGAGAACCCATTCCGCCCTTTCCGATTATGATTCTCGCGCCCGTCTTCATCATAAGCGCGTCCTCGAACATTTCCATTCTTGCGCTAGTGGTTGGGCCTGCCGAAACCGCTTCCCATTTTTTCCCTTTCTTTTTCATCAATGGGCCGCAATGGTAGATTGCGCCTTCGGCCAGATTTACGGGAAGCGTCTTGCCTTCCGCAAGAAGGAAAAGCGCCTTTTCATGGGCTGCGTCACGCATGGTGAAAATCGTTCCGCTAAGGTAAACTGTGTCGCCTGCGCGAAGCCTGCGAATGTCCTGCTCTTTTGCAGGAAGGGAAATGTGGTATTCGGCCATGGTCTTACTCGTAATCCTTATGGAAGTTAAAAATTCTTATAAAAAGGAGAGGTAGTGGCAAACTATGGAATTATTGGTTTTTTGCGCCTTCGTTGCACGGCTCATACGGACAGTTGCGCACCTATTGCAATTGGTGGGTGCGCAGGTCCATCCGAACCTTACTTTGTACCTTCGTTGCAAGGTTCGTACGGATTGAATGCGGGGTCGCCGTAGAGAACATATTCAAACGACGTATCCCAATCGGCCTTTTGCTTTGCCGTCTGCAGAGCTTCCCCAACAGTACAATTTGTGCCAATCAAAGAGTCAAAGAAATAATATGCAAGATCGCCTGCAGATCCCAATGGCATATCAAACATAGGATAACTACCAGTAAATTGCCAATGCATCGTTCTGGTTGAAGCAACATAGCATATGCAACCATTATCAATCATCGAGTAAGCGAATGAATCCGATTTTGAAACTTTGAAAAGAGTACCTGCGGCATAGTTGTCTATTCGCCCCGTATGGCAAGATAACTGGAAATTGACGTTCGGTGGCATTGAAATGATTCTATCATATGATGCTGAATTTCGCTGAGGATTTCCGTGGTCTGGGCCAGCAAACACAAAATTAGAGATTGCAAAATCGTTCGGCAGCGACGAATCAGCGAGAATACACAATGTCTTTTCGTCCAAAGAACGCTCCTTTAGATTGAAGAAGCCGCGCTGTGAGATAAGCAGTGCACCTTGAAGTTCCTCAGGCCAACCACTTTCAGTACTCTCTGCGGTATATGCAAGCGCATTATTATTCCACTCATCGGAAAGAGTGTTCATTGTGGAGGCAACCGGAGCCGACTCCACTGCGAGATATTCTCTGTAGTTGACTATCCTATCTAACTGCATACTTAATCTCGAGCAGTTTTTTGCGATTATACGACCGACTGCAAGTTCGACTGAGATTGCTTTTTCAGGATAGTCGTAGTTGCCATTTTTATTCTCCGTATCATATCCATTCTCAGGAGCGCCCTCTAAATCAGCATAAATATTATCTGTTGCAATCTTTTCCTCATCTTGTACCGGAGCAGCAATAATGTTTCCAAAATAATAGGAAAATGGCAATGATATTGAATCTCCTACAAGAAGCAAGAATCGCATTTTCAGTTCATTGTGATTCAACATATAGACCATGTTTTCCACGGAAGAATCAATGTGTGCTGGAGAAGGCGCAACGCTTCCATTTGCTACAGAAATTACAATTCCATTCCTAAAAGCCGCAAACGTTGATGCGAGGCATGAAAGGTGCGCAGTGTATGGTGTGCTTGTAGACTGAGGAAAGTATGATTGCAACCCGTCGTTGTCGTCGGGATTGCAAACGACGATGTAATTCATGTCCACACTGTGGCTCTTTGCCAGCGAAACCGTGAAATTCCATATGTCTTGCTGCATTCCAAGAGAAACGCCTGCCGTTTTGGAATACGGCACGTTTCCTATTGCAATTATGTTTTCGGCATTCTTTGCGCCAATCCTCCAAAGCGCCTCGTTTGTCGTCTGCCCATAACGCAATATCGGAATGTCAAGAATGCTTGCAATCGGACCCGCAAGAATGGAATTTTCGTATGAATCGACAACAATTGCCTTTATTACATCGGATTTCTCGTTTTTCTCGTAAAACGTGATTGCAATGATTGAAGAAAATTCGGAAACGTTTTCGAAATCAATGTCTGTGTATATGAGTTTGTTCTTCTTGAAACCATCGCTTGCATCTTTCCATGCAAGACTTGTCATTTTATCGTGATTTTTGAATATCGGCACAAGTATTGGAATGCCTTCATAGTCTTTCTCGTCGGTAAGGCATATTGCATTTCCTGGAACCCCATAAGGTTCAAGAGCATATTTTTGAGGACTTGTTATTTTTCCATTCGCATCAATTTCATCGATTGATTTTGCAGAATTTGCGTTTTGGTTCTTGTTGTCCGCCAGAATTTGCGCTGGAAGTTTGTTATTGCCTGCAGAATCCAAATTGCTCGAAAACGCTTTTTTGTCAATGCAGCCGGATATAGCTGACGCTAGCAAAACGAAAATAAGAAGGAGAGAAAGGATCGTGGATAGTCTGTCCATACTTTCACATTTATTGGGACGATTTATGCTTGTTGTTCTACATTTGCATCGATGTTTGGCTCAAACGAGTACCCTATTGCGGATGCAATCTGCAGATTTCCGTAATAGATGTAGTACGTCCCACCTGAGAGATGTCCGATGAGTGGCCCGCCAGTCTCTAATGTAGACACGTCATATTCTGTCTGCATTTCCCAATCAATACCTATGCCAGTCTGCTGTTCCAATGCTCTAAATAATACAAGAGTGCGGGACCCAAAACCTTCTGGAAGTGCAGCAATTACGCTTGCCACATCACCCCCATCTTTAGTTATGATGAGGGATCCAATTTCGATAGTTACTGTTTCTCCTCCTGGCTGTGGTGCATATACTGGATTTGTATAATCGGCTATAAATTCTATTCTAAGCCTCCCCATCTGATTCGCCGCATTCGTCACTGGCATCGCGCTCATCAGGCCTACTAGCAGCATCATGGCTGCAATTCCGATTCCAAATATCTTATTCATGTTTTTCACCTAATTTATTTCTCTTGTTTTCGACTTAGACCGCAAGTCACCTCCAAGGAAAAAGCCCCGGTCTTGATGAAACGAACAATCGTTGCATCGGCCAGCCGTCCAGACACCTCCTTCTCATCCGGCTGGAAGAGTTTTGATTATGCCCGTTGAATGCATGCGCGCCTGAAATTCAGGCACGGCGCATTACAACACCCCCATTTCGCAAAAAGTTTGCGAAGCGTGATTTTTGGATGAAATTATCGCAACTGGGGGGGGGGCGATTTCATTTTGGAAACGCAATCAAAACGGAAAGACGAAATGGCGAATGAACTTCCACCTGCCAAACTCATTCAAGACTGAGAGTAGTTTGATAGTTTATAAGAGTTTCGAATAAGATATGGAGAATTGAGCCAGAGGAGAAAAAGAAAAATAAATCTTTTATTTCGTTCTTGGCGGCACTCCCTGCGGCGTTGGCGCGCTCAATGCTGGGATTTCCCATTTGCTGAGCTTTTCCATGTTTTCAAGGAAGAACAATTGCTGGCCAAGCGCGGTCTGGCACCAGAAATCTATGTCCCCGCCGCCAGTGCTGTTGTAGACTTCAAGCTCGAATGATGGAATCCTAAATGTCATGTAAACCCAGTCAAAGCTTGCGCCTCCGTGCGAGTAGCCTGCGGCCTCCGCGCCTTCGCCTGCTTCGTACTCGGTGCTCTTCAAAGTCCAGTCGCGGATGTAATCATAGACTGCCTGCTCCTTTGCCGGCTTGTGGAAAGGCGGGCGGTAGCATTCCCATGGTATCAGGAGCGCATGCAGGGCGGTATGGTAGCTCATGTAGAACGAAAGCTTGTGCTGGAACGTGAAATTACAGAATGCCTGGTTTTCCGGCTCTGAATTCGGGTACGGGCCCGTATATTCCAAACCATCGACTGGAAGGAATGTTTGCTGGACGTTGAACCCTACCTGCGGATTTCCGTCCTCGTCGAAATAAACACCGCCATAGTCGCCCCAGTCGACGTCGAAATTGCGGTTGAGGTTTACGCTGTTCGCATTTGTCCTTGCGTTTGCTATGTGGCCGTCAGGGTTAGCAACCGGCATTATGTGGATTACCTGGCTGTCAAGATATTTGCGGACGGTTGCATTGCCGTCGTAGTTTTCCAGAAGATAGTGCGCAAGGTAAAGCGGGGCCTCTATTCCCTGCAGCTCGTCGCCGTGCCTTCCTCCGTCCCAGAGGGATTCGAATTTTGATGCATTGCTGTTTTCATTTGTAATTGTAATCATCCATATTTCGTGGCCGCCTGCGCTCTTGCCTATTGAATAGACTTCGGTAAGATTTGGGTATTTTTCATTGAGCGCCTTCAAATCGGCGGCCATTGCATCATAGCCGTGGAAATCCTCAAAATGCGGAAGAATCGCGGCATCGTCGGATTGCGGCGAAGTTCCCAGAATGCCTTCGTTTACCCCTGTGCATCCGGCCAGCGAAACCGCAATGAACATCGCTGCCGCCAGGCCTGAGAATA
>JAQUQK010000033.1 GCA_028716125.1 Thermoplasmatota archaeon
TCGGCATCAATCAGGATATGATGGATGAGACGATGAAGGAGTTTTTCTTGTAGCCACTAAAAAATTGAATATTAAGCGCCTTGCGGGGCGTTTTTCTTTTGCTTAATTTACCCGGCCGGGATGAAGGACCGTGAACTCGCACCTGCGGTCTTTCTCTTTTCCCTCAGGTAGTGCGAATCAACCAGCGAAGAAGCTCCCTTAATGGGAGTTTTTTCATAGGAGGCGGTTGGTTTCCCCGCAGTTTCCGACCGCCTCTTTACCTAAACTGCGGGAAAATAAAACTGCGGGAGTGTGAAAAATGGAAAACGCTTTACAAATAGCTACATTACAAGAGCTTGAAACAAGAATTAAGGCAGGGCTAGAGACTTTTGTTGACGTTGGTTTGTGTTTATTGGAAATCAGAGACAGGCGACTTTATCGGGAGAAAGGTTATACCCGTTTTGAAGATTATTGTCGGGAACAGTGGGGTTGGGGGAAACAGTATGCATATAGACAAATTGAGGCAGCGAAAACAATAGAAATAATTGGCAGAAAGTCGCCCATGGGCGACGAAATGCCAAAAACAGAGAGACAAGCCCGCGAACTTGCCCCGCTTGTCAAAGCAGACGAACAAGAAGCCGTCAAGACATGGCAGAAATTGCGAGAAGAACACGGCGACAACCTGACGGCAGAAAAAATTCGACAAGCGGTTAAGGAAAGACTTCAACCGGAGGCCCCGCAAGAACAGCCCTCCTCGACAATGGAAGAGGCTGATGAAGAGACCTCCGGAATTGAATGCGCTCAACAGGAAGAAAAAATAATCCTGCCGGGGAAAAGACACGATGAAGCGCTACGCATGAGTGAAAGCAATGAATGGTATACGCCCTCTGTATACTTAGAAGCAGCGCGTGAGGTTTTGGGCTGGCTTGATATTGATCCCGCTTCGTGCGAAGCAGCAAATAAAAATGTAAGGGCTAAAGTCTATTACGACAAAGACTCCAATGGATTGCAGCGAGATTGGCCTGGTAAAGTATGGCTGAATCCTCCTTACGGCGGCCTTTCTGCCGTCTTTACGGCAAGGCTTATTGAACAATATCAAACAGGAATTACGACCGAAGCAATATTGCTTGTTAACGCTAACTCGACAGATACCAAATGGTTTCAGCCTCTATGGGAGTATATTTTATGCTTCACGGATCACAGGATTAATTTCATATGTCCGGACGGAGAAAAAAGCGGTTCCACCCACGGAAGCGTGTTTATATATTTTGGCCCGAATCAAAAAAAGTTTGCAAATGCATTTTCACGGTTTGGTGTTATTGTCAGGCGGTGGGAATATGACAATACAGAGTGAAGAAAGATTTATGGCCTCCCTGTGGGATTGGGGTATTTTGAAAGGGTGTTTCGGCGATTCAAAAATAGAGCCAACAGATATGGATGGCCTGGTTGAAAGGAAAGGTCATTTTTTAGTTTTAGAAGCTAAACAACCTGGGGTTAAAATAAAACAAGGACAATGGTGGACTTTTAACGCATTGGTAAATACGGGCTATTTTACCATTGTTATTTTGTGGGGCGAAAGAAATAAGCCGCAGGAAATGCAGGTTTTATATCCGCTGCCATATAAGGCGACACCAAAAAGGTCAGCCGACTTACGACAATTGAGAAAAGTTGTTTCTTGGTGGTACAGATATGCAAATTCCAAAAAGAGAATTCCCCTGTCATCGAGGTGATCCCATGAAACTCCCGGCCGAACTGCGGAACATCGAAATAACCCCAGAAATGATCGAGCAGGAACTGGCCCGGCGTCACCTGCTTGACTTTACCCAACTGACATTCCCGGGATATCAGACAAACTGGCACCATAAAAAGATCTGCGAGATACTGGACAAGGTTGTGGCCGGGAAAATTAAGCGATTGATGATCTTCACTCCTCCTCGCCATGGGAAAACGGAACTTGTTTCCCGCCGCCTCCCGGCTTATATTCTTGGTCGCGATCCTGGCGAACAGATTATCGCCACCAGCTACAGCGCAGACCTGGCGGGACAAAATAACCGGGATGTGCAGCGGATCATCGCCTCTGATGCTTACCAGGCCATCTTTCCAGAAACATTCCTGGCCGATGACCCGCGGGCATTCAGGTACCGGGGAGACTACCAACAGAATTCTGACATGTTTGAGATCCCGGGCCGGCCGGGTTTTTATAAATCCGCAGGCGTCGGTGGAGGTATCACCGGCAGGGGTTTTACCTGCGGCCTCATCGATGATCCAATCAAAAACGCAGAGGAGGCAAATTCTCCCGTCTATCGTGAAAAGGTTTGGGAATGGTACACCAGTACTTTCTATACGCGGGCGGAGAAGGACGCGCGGATCATTATCATTCTCACCCGCTGGCACGAGGACGACCTGGCAGGTCGGCTGCTGGAACAGCAGGAAAACGAACCGTTTGCCGACAGATGGACGATTCTCGAGATCCCGGCAATCAAAGAAGATGACAACCCGGACGACCCGCGGAAAACCGGCGAACCGTTATGGCCGGAAAAGTATTCCTTGGAAGTCTTGGAAACTATTAAGTCCACTCTCAGCGGCTACCAATGGGCGGCCCTGTATCAACAAAAGCCCAAACCCCGCGAAGGCAACATGTTCCGGCGGGAATGGTTTGAGATTATCGATATTCCGCCTGCTGATATGCGTAAAATCCGTTATTGGGATCTGGCGGCGACTGAACCAGCCAAGGGCAAAGACCCGGCTTATACTGCCGGCGCCCTTGTCGGCGAAAAAGACGGGATTTTTTATATTTGCGACATCCGTCGCAGGCGCTCCCGGCCCGCGGGGATTGAAGCGCTTGTCAAGCAGACTGCCGAACTGGACGGTAAACGGGTTAATATTTACATGGAACAGGAACCCGGCAGCAGCGGAGTAGGAGTAATTGACCATTACGCAAGAAAGGTGCTTTTCGGGTTCGCGTTTCGCGGCGATAAAGTTACCGGCGCCAAAGAATGGCGCGCCGAACCCCTCTGTGCCGCCGCCGAAAACGGCAATGTCAAGCTTGTTCGCGGTACGTGGAATAAAGACTTTCTTGACGAGGCGGAAACCTTTCCGCACGGCAAATTCAAGGACCAGGTGGACGCCGTAAGCGGGGCGCATAGCAAGCTACAAGAAGTGGAGGGCAAGGGATTGTTCCTTGTCGCCCGCGCATAACAAAGACGGGAGGAGAAAGACATGATGGAAATCCTTTGGGCTTTCGTAAAGATCATCTGGGGACTCATTCTCCTTTGGTTGGGGCTGTACTTTTTGATAGCGTTGGTACAATTGGGGATGCCGACGGCACAGCGGAAAAAGAAAAAAGAAAACGACCAGAATAGGAGATATAAAGATGAGCGAATTTCAAGCATTCATTAAAAAAGTAAAATTATTTCCATTCAAGCTTCTAAACTTCTATCTAAAGCCATTTTGGCAAAGTGCCTGGCCCAAAGCCCGTTTCATCGCGAAGCGGGTTTTTTTATTGGCCGGTATTGCCGGGCAAGCGCTATCGAGATTCTTGCGTACAATAGGCAATATTCTTTTAAAACTCCTACACGCAACAGGCAGGCTTTTGGCGTCTTTCTTCGAGGCAATCGGTTTCATCGTCACGTATCCATTCAGTCTCCTGTTCCGCGCTGTCCGCTCGCTTGTCAAAGCTATACTTTTTCGCGCATTGGAAGTATTTACTTTCGTATCCTGGTGCACCGGCTGGCTTCTTGTCACATGGGGAATAGTCCGGCTGACCGGCATTGTCGAGATCTGGCTGATCAGTGCCGGCGTCCTGCTGATGGGTTTCGCCGGCTGGCGCTTTATGCTTAATATCCTGGTAAATGGATTTTACTTCCTGTCACAGGAAGAAGAAAAAGGCAAGTAGCAGGGGAGTTGTTTTAATTGAATCCCTTTAAAAAAGCAGCTATGGACATAAAAACTAAAGCGGAAGCAGAAGCCATAAATACGCTTCAGATGCTTCCCACCTGGCAGCACAAAAAGCCGGCGTGGACAGACTGGAGTACTTCTCGGGCCATTCGGGAAGGCTATAATGCTTCTGTCTGGGTGTATGCCTGCGTGGAAAAAATCGCGGAGGCCGCTTGTTCTGTCCCCTGGCATGTGCAAAAACGTATCGACGAGGATGAATGGGGGCGGGACGAAGGCCACCCATTGGAACATCTGTTGGACAACCCGGTGCAGGCCCTTCCGCTCCTCAGCGGGAGGACATTGTTTCAGATTCTCACACAGCATCTCTATCTCGGCGGAAACGGCCTGTGGCATGTTGTGTTGTCCGGTGGTTATCCGGTGGAACTTTGGCCATTGCTTCCGGACCGCATAAAACCTGTCCCGACCAAGGATGGGTTAATTGATCATTATGAATACACCATCGAGGGGCAGCCGCAGCCGATTCCGCCGGAAAACATAGCTCACTTTCTCTTTCCCGATCCGGCAAACATGTATTGGGGCATATCAAAACTGAAAGCCGCCGCCAAGATCGTTGATACCGATCTGGAGGCAATTAATTGGAACAAGTCGGCTATGCAGAACCGCGCCATATCAGACGGTGTTTTCACGTTCAAGGGCGTGATGACCAAGGAACAATGGGAAGAAGCGCGAGAACAGGTGCGCCTACAACATCAGGGCGCGGATAATGCCCGCACTCCCTGGGTGCTCGGCGCTGACGCCGCTTGGCAACAAATGTCCATGTCTCCGGCGGAGATGGATTTCATTAACAGTCGGAAGTTCAACATGTATGAAATCCATGCCGTGTTCGGCGTTGATCCGCTTTTGACCGGCGCGCCCGACCATTCGGGCCGGGCCAACAAGACTGAGGCCAAACGGGAATTCTGGCAGGATACGATTATTCCTTATTTGGACAAACTGCAGGACGGCATAAACAACACTATTGTTCTTCCGTTCGACCCGGGCCGGCGCAAGGGCAAAAAACCACAGTTGAGAGTGGTTTATGACGTTGCAAACGTGGAGGCATTACAGGAGAGTTTTCATCTCAAAACGCAGTCTGCCGAACGCCTATACCGTATGGGCGTGCCGTTTAATAACATAAACCGGCGCTTGGAGATGGGCTTCGATGAAATTCCCGGTGGAGACCGCCCGTATGGAATCCCTACCGGAATGCAACTACCTGAAGAGACGGCGGGAAGCAGGCCGGTTACCGGCAGAAAGTCTCAGTGGACGGAAGAAGAGAAAACTTTCCGCTGGAAGGCTATGGATCGGGAGATCACCGCCTGGGAAAGACGCATTGTCCCAGATGTGGAGGAGATGTTCAGCCGCGAGGGAGACGCTGTCGTCGATTTGTTCGAGAAAACCGGTAGTGAAGCAGAAGTTCTGCGCGCTATTGATGAATGGACTTTCGAGTGGGAGGGCCTGCTGCTTTCCGCCTACCCGCGTGTTATTCAACATTTTGGCAGCAGTGGGTACAGGGAGATAGAAAACCTGGTTAAAAATATCAATCCGTCTCGCAGCAAAGACTTTGACATAACCAAGGCCACCATTACTAGGTGGATCAGACAAAACGCAGCCACGAAATGTACTATTATCTCTGAATATACAAAAAATGTTATTCGTGGAATTATCGAGACGGGAATTCGCGACGACCTTTCCAATCCACAGATCGCCAAACTGATCAAAGACAAATATGAGTGGTGGAAAGTCCCCGATCCGCAGATGAGAAGCTATCGTTCCATGCGAATTGCGCGCACGGAGACGCATTCCGCCGCGGGCTTCGGGCACCATCAGGGCGCTGTCTCCGCTATGGACGATCTGGGAGTGGAGACAGAAAAGACATGGATCTCCTCTCGTGACCCGCGCGTCCGGGACCTCCACGAGATCATGGACGGGGAGACTATGCCGCTCACTGAATTGTACAGCAACGGCCTGATGTATCCCGGCGACCCGCAGGGAGCCACCGAAGAAGTTATTCATTGCCGATGCGGGGAGATCTACCAGTTCAGGAGGTGATCTTATGCCATTTGGGGACTATGAGGATTTTGATGATTGTGTGGCGCAAAACCAAGATAAAGACGATCCGGAGGCGTATTGCGCCTGGCTCCACTACGTAGTTACAGGCCGGTGGCCCGGGGAAGGGGGAAAGCAGGAAATAACATTGCCCCTTGACGTGGTGGAAAAAATCTGCCCTCCCTGCGCGGAAAAAATGAAAGCGTTGAATATCAAGGAATTAAAAGTTTTTCCTGTGCACGTTTTAAAGGGACTTTACGATGATATAAATTCAGCCAAAGGAGGTGACAGTCAAATGAGATCTTCGGTTGCAATGGCCATGGAGTGCATGGACTACAAGACGTTCAAGCCACAAAAGACGCAATTAAAAGTCTACGATTCAGAAGACGGCGCCGGGTACGTGGAAGGCTACGCTTCAGTGTTCGGTAACGTGGACTATGACAAAGAAGTGGTGGAAAAGGGCGCCTTCACCAAGACGCTTGCCGAGGGATTACCCGGTAGAAAAATTAAATTCGTGGACTTCCACAACGCCTGGATGGACAGCGACTTTATCATCGGCGTGGTGGAAGAGGCGCATGAGGACGAACATGGACTCTGGTTCAAGGCGCGGTTCTCTTCTGTCCGCCGGGCGCAGGATGTCCGGACAAAAATTAAAGAAGGCATCCTTGACGCGCTGTCCATCGGCTACGATGTAATCAAAGACCGCATGGACAATGAGACGGGAATCCGCTATCTTACCGAGCTCAAATTGTATGAAATATCCATTGTCAGTTGGGGCGCCAATCCGATTGCCGCAACCAACAATATTAAAAGCATGTTGGATTCTCAACTCAAGCGCATCACCCGCGTGGCGCTTGAGCTCAAGGAAGGGCGGATACTTTCAGAAAACAACATTGGCCTTCTCCGGGAGGCCATTAATGCATTACAGGCACTTTTGAACTCTGCTGAGCCGGAAAAATCCACTCAGAAAGAACAGGAGCCGCCGCCGGTAAAAACGGACGAGACGGAAGACCTCTTGTCCGGAATAGATCAGGCAAGCAAAATGTTCGGTTCTTTCAATGACTATTTGAAAGAGCTGAAGCGGGCCAACTAAAAATAAGGAAAGGAGAAATAAAGAAAATGGATGTTAAAGAAGCAATCGCCAAGCTAACATCTCAAATGGACGAAACCCTTAAAGAGATCAAAAGCTTGGTGGATAGGCAGGACGCAGAAATCAAAAGGCAGGGGCAGGCCACTGAGGACACCGGAAAGAAGCTGGCCGATGCCACAAACCGGCTGGACGAAATCTCGGCGGAGCTGAAAGAAAAAGCGCAAAAAGACAGCGAGGCGCAACAGAAGCTGGAAGAGAAACTCCGTACGCTTGAGGCGGATATCCGAAAAGGGCAACGACTTGGTGATGGTAGATTGGATAATCCGGATAATCCTTATGCCTTCAAGACGTTGGGACAGGCCTTTGTGGAGTCGGATGCGTACAAGGAATTCGATACTTCGCAGGGCAAGTCCCGGCGGTTCGAGTTCAAGTCTTTCGACCAGTTTCTTATTCCCCACTGCAAGTCTCTATCCAGTGGATCTTTCGGTGATCGTTACCCTGCGTTGCTTACTGAAGCACTGACTCAGATCTATACTCCTCCCGAAAGGGTTGAGCGGGTACGCGATCTTCTCCCGGTGACTCAGACCACACAGGGCGCCGTAGAGTTCATCCAGGAAACGGGGTTCGTGAACCGCGCCGCTCCCGTGCCGGAGTTTCAGTGTACGGAAGATGAAGATCTACATGTTGATATCACACAAAAGCCGAAATCGGAATTACATTTTGAAGTTGTCACCGAAGGCGTCAAGACCATAGCCCACTGGCTTTGCATCACCCGGCAGATTCTCGAAGACCTGACCATGTTGCGGAGCTATATCGACAACCGGCTCATTTACGGGCTGAAACTCACCGAAGACGAGCAGATCCTCTACGGCTCCGGCACCGGCGACGATATTCAGGGCATTCTGGCTCATCCTGGAATCCAGACTTACCGCTGGTCGCAGGGGCAGGCTAATGACACCCGGATTGACGCCGTGCGCCGGGCTATGACTCTCGCTACTGTCGCCGAGTACCCGATTGACGGAGTTGTGTTACACCCGTTTGACTGGGAGCATATTGAATTGGCGAAGGGCAGCGACCAGCGCTATATCTGGGTCAATGTCGCCACCGGCGGAGAAGCCAGGTTGTGGAGAGCGCCTGTCGTAGAGACAACCGCCATACGTCAGAATGAGTTTCTGACCGGCTCCTTCAGATCAACATCTCTTTGGGATCGCAGGGAAGCCGCTATCCGCATTTCCGATTCCCACGATAAGTTTTTCGTCAAGAATCTGTGGGCGATCTTGGCGGAGTCCAGGCTTTGCCAGACGATCTATCGTCCCGAAGGCTTTGTTCGCGGCCTGTTCGATGCGGCGCCCACGAGTTCGTAGGCAAATATATGGATAACAATAGATAGGAGGGGTATCTTACGGTATCCCTCCTATCTCCGAAAAGGAGTTTTTTTATGCATCGACTCGTATTAAAAGAAGACAAGCAACTGCAAGAACTTGAAGGGATTGCCGTACATCCAGGAGAGGGACAACATTTAGCCTGGCTGGCCTCACGGGTAAAGTCCGAACATGCTATTGTGGAGCTTGGCAGTTATAAAGGGAAAAGCGCCTGTTATCTTGGAGCCGGTTCACGCGCAGGTTGCGGCGCGCATGTTTATGCCGTGGATCTATGGGACAAAGGAGAAACAACCATCGAACGGGCGCGCCGTCCCGGAGTGCTGGAAAATTGGAAAATGCAAGTAGGTAAAATGAAATTGAATAATATTATACATTTCATCCAGGGCCATTCTGTCGAAACAGCAAAAACATGGGAAAAGCCTGTGGGATTGCTGTTTCACGATGCCGGCCATTCTTATGAAGAGGTCCGGGCTGATTTTGAAGCATGGGGAAAGTTCATTGTAATAGGCGGCTGGATTGCCTTTCACGACTATGCGCATAAAGAGTGGAAAAAACAAATCAAACCGTTTATCGATGAGCTGAGAGATACCGATGAATGGGGGGAATTCACGCTTTATAATTGGACCTGTTCGCTCCGGAAATTAACATAGGGGAATTGATACATGAAAATACTTGCTCATCTACACTGTTATCCTCCGAAAAAGCTGGGCGGAGGGACTATTTGCATGGCTTTGGTGTTGGAACAACTTGCGCTCAAAGGGCATGAAACGCAGGTTATTATACCAGAAAAATACAGACACAACGCCGAGGCAGGCAAATTTAACGGAGTTAAGGTGGATATAACATCTCAAAATGAATTTGGCCCGTATTATAGTTGGGCGGATATTGTATTGACACAATTGGCAATAACTCCTGAAGCTGTTGAATGCGCCAAACGTCATCAAAAACCGCTTGCATGCTATATTCACAGTCATTATTACGTCAAGGCGTTTGGGCTTACTCCTAAAAATACAACGCTGATAATATTTAACAGCAAATGGATGCAGAAATACTGCCGATGGTCCGGAGACAGCATAGTGATTCCGCCTCCTATAATCCCGGAAAATTATAAAACAATCAAGGGGAAGGCCATAACGTTAATTAATCTTCTGCCTAATAAAGGAAGTCATTTATTTTATAAGCTGGCCGGGCATATGCCAGAACGGAAATTTCTAGGCGTGAAGGGAACGCGGGGCAAACAACATATACCGGCAAAAATACCCGCCAACGTAGAAATAATGGAACCGACTACCGATATGAAAAGCGTTTACGAAAAAACCGGTATTTTACTCATGCCTTCTCGTTTTCGCGGATTGGAATATCCAGAATGGACGGAATCTTGGGGAAGATGCGCTATTGAAGCAGCCTGGAGTGGGATACCAACGATTGCCCATCCTTGTCCCGGGTTACTTGAATCACTTAACAGCGCAGGTATTTTTTGTGATAGAGACAAGCCTGAAGATTGGATCAATGCCGTTCGACGATTGGATGATCCGCATTATTATGAAATGAAATCGAAGCAGGCAAAAATCCGCGCCGAAAACTATGATTACAAAGTCTACGTGAATTTGTTGGAGAAAAAGCTGCTTTCGATAATATGCAAATAGGAGATATGCGCATGGGACATATCCAAAAAATACTGGCAAAAACTGAAATGAAAAAACCGGCCGGCTGGAATCCCGACCAAGAAGATTATAATCTGCCGTTCACTGTCGAGCTTAAAGAAGATTTTCATATCCATTGGCAGGACATCAGGATAGAAATGGCCGCAGAGGATTTTAGCGCATTTGCCGGAGCCGTATCCGAAGCGCATAAGCGGTGGATCGATGACGGCAGACCTAAAAAGCTCTCTAAAATGAAGCGTTATGGTTGGTGGCCGGGAGAGGACAAAGACGGATTTTTCAAAGAACGCTATGAATCCCACAATAAACGCGGTGAACTTTGTCATCATGTACGCGTTTTTCCACGGACAGAATCAGGAAAACTTTTTTTCGATAATTTATTTCAGATCGAATTACAAGAAAAGGGACAACTGCATATTCATTATAAAAATTTCCGCTGGGAATTAGGGGAAAATACGTTTAAACAAATTGCCTCTGCCGTGGACGAAGCGACAAATAATTTAAGACCGGCCGGTAAAAAGATCAATAAAAAAGAGGAGCGTAATGGCAATTTGACATTAAAAGCTGTAGATCTCATTAAGCCGCACAGGTATGATATACAAATTCGTATTGATACACTGAAAGCTTATGATGTTGGGGGAATAGATGCCGTGAAAGACGGTGATTATGTCCAATTTCACCGGGCGAATAGAGGCGTTAAAGACAAGCCGCCCATTGAAAAGTTAAAAGATTTCGTTAGATTATATAGGGTCGTTCAACGTGGGGCAAAATTAGCGCCCATTTGTGTGGTTGACTTTGGAGGTCCTCATAAAGCAGTGCTTCCCCCGCGAAGACGAAAAGAAACAATGTCTGTTCCGTATCGGTACAGTCTTTACGACGGCGCACACCGATTGGCGATCCTGTATCATCTTGGGCATACAAATGTTCCGGTTAAAGTTGTGAGTGTGCGCAAAAAATGGAAACCGCCTGACTATACGACATTTTGCGTTAATAATGGGATTAAAAAACTATGAAGAAAGAGGTAAGTAAATTGGATAACTTTTTCATATCCTTATCACCTCATGCAATAAAATTCCTTTGCCTGCATCGTCCAAAATATTGCAAAATCGAAGAGAGAGAGAGAGGAAGTACGCAAAAGAAATTAACTCTTTTATATCAGCTGTTTCTTCTTTTCTACCCGAGAGATGCGCAAATCTATTGGAGATAGGATGCGGAATTGGGGGCGTGTCTCTCGGATTTTACATCTACTATCAAAAGCAGACCAACCTTTACATGCTTGACAAAAATAAAATAGACGAAAATCTCCATTATGGATTTGATGATTTTTATATGGGTTATAACAACATGGCGGTCACGAAGGAATTTTTAACAACAAACGGAGTCAATGAAAGACACATAACACTAATTGACATAGAAAAGGATAAATTTCCTTCTACAAATTTTGACATCGTTGCATCTTCGCTTTCGTGGGGCTATCACTACCCATTGGATATGTACATTTCAGAAGTGTTAAAAAATTTAAACAAAAACGGGCTTCTTATCATTCACTTACGGAAAAAAAGACGAGAGCAGTGGGAAACTTTAAATAGGTTTTTCAAGAACATTCATATAATCAACAGTTTCCCTAAATTTGATTTTGTAGTTGCCAAAGAGCTAAAAAGGGAGGAGGATACTTAATGTTGGCCATTATCCCCGCCCGTGGAGATTCTAAAGGTATTCCTGGAAAAAATATTTGCTACATTTGCGGAAAACCGCTCATCGCCTGGACAATCGAAGCCGCCAAGAACGCAAAAACCATAAACCGCGTGATAGTGTCAACTGATGATCCAAGAATTGCCGAAATATCGCAACAATACGGAGCGGAAATTATCTGGAGGCCACAGGGTATCAGTGGAGACGAATCATCTTCCGAAGAAGCGTTATTGCATGCTTTAGATATCTTCCAAAATGAAAATAACCTTTCGGAAATTACAGTATTTCTCCAGTGTACCTCTCCGCTTACCGCATCGGAAGATATAGACGGCGCTGTGGCTTTATTGCAGAAAGGATATGACAGTGTATTTACGGTTACGCCATGCGATCTCACCTTATGGGATGAAAACGGTTGCATCAACCGCGATCCAATAAATCGCGCGACACGTAGACAGGAGCGCCGAAAAGGACAATATGTGGAAACGGGAGCTGTCTACGCGTTCAGGACGAAAGGATTTCTTGAATATAAAAACAGATTTTTTGGCCAGGTGGGATATTACGTTACCCCCGGCCCTTATTGCGAAATAGACGAGCCGGAGGACCTGG
>JAQUQK010000034.1 GCA_028716125.1 Thermoplasmatota archaeon
CCGTATGTAATGGGTTCCAAGATGGAGATTAAATTCATACTCTCGCCTACGACTGCTGCGCTTGCGTTCGCGATACCTATCGCAGTTGCGCTCGCGGCTTCGGTAATACCGTGCCTTCGGGTTGCAAAGCTTTCGCCGATTGAGGCGATACGAAGGGGAGAACTGCACGGTTCTGCGGCGAAAGGAAAAAAGCGCTCTGCGGGGGCGCAAACTGGGGCTTTTTCCAGTTTTAGAAGCCACGTAAACTCAGCAACACTCGCACTCGACGAAATGCGAGACCACAAAGCAATTTATGGAACAATAATCGCAGTAATTGCAATCGCCCTTGCGGTCTTTATGCTCCAAAGCGCATATCAGGAAAATTTCACCCGCAATATAACGAGCGCGGTTCGCGACACGCTCAGTTCCGACGGAATGATTCTTGCAGGCAACGCGAACTACAGGAGCATTTTCGGAGGCGCACCTGTTATAGAGAACGCAACCGCGATTGCAAAAGAAATAGAGCAGAAGACGCGCTATAAGGCGGTCGCCCGCAGCAACAGCCAGAGCGTCGTGGAATTCATAGATTCCAGCGGCTCGATGGTTTTCGATGGCGCAACTTTCTGGGGAATAGACGTAAAAGAGGACGAGAACGTATTCGACATAAAATCAAAGATAATCGACGGCCAGTATTTCGATCCGGATGTGGATTACGGCCAGAACTACATCGGGGAGCAGGCGCAGCAGATACCGGGAGTGCAGTTCGGCGGCATTGGAACAATGATGATAGTTCAGGAGCTTGAAACGCCTTATCCCGTGCTTGCGGGAGCGACAGCCGCAAAGGCGCACGACCTTCAAGTAGGGGACGAATTCACATTTCTTATCACAAATTCGAAAAAAGGATCGGGCATAGTGAGCTGCCAGTTCCAGGTGATGGGAATATATGACACGAAAATGCCGATAGTGGATGCGCTTATGTATTTCACTCCGCGCATTGCGATAAACGAGATGATGGGCTATGGCGATAATGACGGAAACGCAATCGTCGTCAATGCATCGGGAAATCCTGATTATAACCAGATATACGAGACAATGAAAAGCGCCGCCCCCGACATGCAGGCATTTTCCTGGCACGAAGCAGTCCTTTTCATAAGCGGAGCGTCTTTTGATGCGCTTACGCTCATTATCTACACGGCGATAGTAATAACCCTGACGCTTGTGGCCATTGCCATAAAATATGCAATGGATTCCACCGTTGACAGGAAGACGCGCGAAATCGGGATGCTAAAGGCGATAGGCGCAAGGGACCGAATGGTGGTGAAAATTTTCCTATATCAGGGAATATTCATCGGGGCTGCTTCCGGCCTGCTTGCGATATTGCTGTCTTATATTGCAATGTATGCATCAATCAACATTTTCCACATCCAGAGCCAATTGCCGCTCGGGATGCTTCTTGACGTCGGCTTTACAATAACGCCGCTGATGATTGCCATAACTTTGCTTGCTCCCACAGCGGTTTCGCTTATGGCATCATATTTACCATCGAGAAGGGCTGCAAAGCTTAGCCCCGTGGAAGCGCTAAGAAAAGGCGAGCTTAACATGTAAATTCGTTCGCTGGCGCATTTTTCTCAATTTTTTTTAGATTATTTCAAATATGGCGTTTTAATACCGGTATAAAAGCAATCGCCGAATTTGGACAATAACTTAAAATAATGTGCTGTGAATAGGTGTGTGCAATGAAAAATCCCGCATTAAAGCTGGCAATGGGCGAGTTCAGGGACCACAAAGGCGTCTATATCGCCATAATACTGGTGGTTTCGCTTTCGATGTCCGTATTCATCACCCAGAGCGCATTAAATGAATACAACGACTACGTCACCGACAAGACGATTAAGACGATGTATGGCGACGGTGTCGTCGTGGCCGGAGGCACTCCTCTTAGAAACGTCATCAGCGGAGCGCCACCGATGACGGACGCGATGGAGATCGCTAAAAAAATTAATGCGATTTCCGGCTTTTCCGCAATAATCAGGGCTGAAGGCGAAGGCGGGGCAGTCCACAAGGAGCTGGAGGCTCACAGCAGGTCGGCAGGAGAGGCCGATGGAGGAACTTATTGGGGGATAGACGTAGAGAGCGATGAGAAAGTCTGCGCGCTTAAGGACAAGATTGTTGAAGGAAAATATTTCGAATCCGGAAAAGACTATACCCAGGCTGGACTTGGCGCACCTGGCGGAATCTACGTTGCCCGCACTTTCGATCCTTTCTTCGGCGATTATGCGGCGGGCTGGTACAAATACGATTCAGGCGCAATGAAGGCATATCCCGTCCTTGTAGGAAGGGCGGCCGCAAGCATACACAAGCTAAGGCTCGGAGAAGTTTTCATTGGAACCTGGATGACGGACCAGGGCGTGTCATACAATGACGTTTTCCTCGAAATAATCGGGATATACGAAACCGGAAAACCTCTCTTCGAGAGCATAAACTACATCGTGCCGATTGAATCCATGCAGGAAATAAAGGGCTGGAACACGGATACCGCGAACTATGTTTGCGTGAAAGCGCCGGCAGGAATGAGCGAAGACGAAATGGCCGCAAAGATGAAATCTGCCATAGGCGACCAGAAGACATTCTATTCCGCATCGGACCTGAAAACCATCTGGGAAGGGAATCTTGGCGCAATGGGAAAATTCATTCTTTACGTCACAATCGCCGCATCTCTCTTGCTCGCGGTTGCCGCCGTGAAATATGTCATGGATTCAATAATAATAAGAAAACAAAGGGAAATAGGCACCCTAAAAGCGCTAGGCGCAAGGGACAGGACGGTTGCATCCATTTTCTTCTACCAAGCGCTTATAATCGGGATCCTTTCAGCAGGGCTCGGGTTGTTCATATCAATAGCAATAATGCAGCTGATATCGTATTACGGACTGTCGGTCCCATATGTTCTTGGCTCCAAGATGGAGATAAAATTCATATTGTCTCCAATGACGATTGCACTCGCGTTTGCGATTCCAATAATTGTTTCCCTTGGCGCAGCCGTTATACCGTGTCTAAACGTAGCCCATCTCTCGCCGCTTGAAGCGATACGGCAGGGCGAATTGCAGGGTTCTAAAATACACATGAAAAAACATTCTGTAGGGGACGTCATTAAAAACGCACTTCCGCTGATGAGGGGCAAGATAAACTCATTCACCCTCGCCTTCGACGAGATACGCGACCACAAGGTAATTTACGGAACGATAATCACCGTGATTGCAATAGCGCTTGCCGTCTTCATGATGCAGAGCGCATACCAAGAGAGCATGACTAGGAACATAACCGGGGCCGTGCGCGACACGCTTAGCTCGGATGGTATGCTCCTTGCAGGCAACGCAAACCAGCGCACTATGTTTGGCGGGGCCCCCCGCATAGAAAATGCCGTGGACATAGCAAAAGAGATAGAGCAAAAAACGGGCTATCGGGCAGTGGCGAGAAGCAACAACCAGAATATCGTGGAATTCACCCAAGGCAGCGCCACAATTATGGATGGCGGGAGCTTCTGGGGGATAGACGTCAAGGCAGACGACGACGTGATGAAGCTGCAATCCAAGATAGTGGGTGGAAAATTCTTCGACCCGAATGCGGATTACTCCCAAAATGTAGTCGGATGGACTGCACAGGTGATACCGGGAATGCAGTACAATGGCGTAGGAAGCATGATGCTTGTGGCCCAGCTTGAAACGCCTTATCCCGTGCTTATTGGAAAATCTGCGGCAACTGCTCACAATGTCGGGGTCGGCGACATCATTACGTTCCTAATCACCAACTCCCAAAAAGGCATAAATCCGAGTAACCCTCCGCCGGTTCCTGGCGCACCCGTAATTCCCGTTCCAATCGATATGTTGCCATCGGAAATCCCAACTTCTTTCAGTTCGGGAATAGTCAGCTGCACATTCCAAATTATAGGAATATATGACACCCACATGCCATTGGTCGACGCGTTGATGTACTTCACTCCCCGCGTCGCCATAAACGAAATGATGGGCTATGGGGCGAACGACGGTAACGCGATAGTAGTAAAAGCGCCAGGGAATCCCGAATACACGACGATATACGATACAATTCACGCGGCGGCGCCAGATATGCAGGCATTCTCGTGGCATGAAGCAGTCTTGTTCTTCAGCGGAGCGTCTTTTGACGCGCTTACGCTAATAATTTACACTGCCATAGCAATCACGCTTGCGCTCGTGGCCATTTCCATCAAGTATGCAATGGATTCTACGGTCGACAGGAAGACGCGCGAAATCGGCACGCTGAAGGCGCTTGGCGCGAGGGATAGGATGGTTGTGCAGATATTCCTGTACCAGGGATTATTCATAGGAATTGCCGCGGGCCTGTTCTCAATAGTGCTTGCATACGCCGCAATATATGCCGCGATAAATATATTCCAGATACAAAGCCAGCTTCCGCTTGGAATGCTAATGAAAGTCGGGTTCACGATAACGCCGATTATGATCGCAATAACGATGATTGCGCCAACAATCGTTTCGATGGTCGCGGCATACATGCCATCCAGGCGCGCATCCAAGCTAAGCCCAGTGGAAGCTCTAAGGCGTGGAGATTTGAATCTTTGATCTCGTTTTTCAATCCGTCACATCTTTTGAACTTTTTAATACAATAATACATTTAAGCCGATTCGAGATGCAACCGGACGATTGGCATGAAATCAATTCTTGCAGTCTTTGCAATAGGCCTCCTGCTAGCAACGGCGTTCAGCGGATGCGTCGGCGGAGATAAAGGAACTGGAGATACTGGAACAGGCGATGGAACTGGAAATGGCGGAACCGGAGATGGAACTGGCAATGAAACCGGAAACGAAACCGGCGGAAATGCGACTGGAAATGCAACTTTGCCGGATAATTACCATCAGGAGTATTCAGATACAATCGGCTATGAGGATCTCTCGTGGACTGTGCACGATTTCCCGGTTCAAGCCGGAGCAAAGAAAGTCGTCGTACACATAATACCTACGTTTACCGTGCCAGTAAGCGCACCGGGTCAGGGGTTTGTAGGCGGTATGGATGTCACGATCTTGGATTCAAAAGGGAATGAATTGGTTAGTAATGAGTTGGTCAACGGCGAAATAACATATGAATTCGGGTCGGATAAAATAGTCAAATTCGGGAAATGGAAGCTGGAAATGTTCCCTGAAGATCCAAGCGTCACAGTACAATCAATAATAGATGTATTGTACTCCTAATTTTTTCTCGTTTTTTCGTATCACAACAGATTTAAGGTCAATTGCGATGCGATTGTTCGATTGTCATGAAGGGCATTTTTGCAATTCTAGCATTAGGCCTGATGCTGGCAACGGCATTCAGCGGATGCGTCGGCGGAGAGAAAGCTTCTGGAACAGACACTACAGCTGGAACGCATATCACTGGAACTGACGTAGCGGGAAATGAAACTGCAAATCAGACCAGCGGGAACGCAACTGAAAACCAGACGCTCCCTGAGAACTACCATAAGGAATACGACGATGACATGGTTTTGACTGATTCGCTTGTGGGGGGCTGGACTTCGCATGAATTTCCTGTGAAGCAAGGCGCAAAGAAAGTAGTTATCACCGTATCGCCGGTATGTACTGTTCCGATGGAACTTCCAGAAGGCGGGTATATGGATATAGCCACCTACGATGCAAAGGGAACGGCGCTAGTTGATGGGGCTGCTGCAACAGAAACGACCTATGAATTCAAAGACTCGGACATAACGAATTTCGGTAAATGGAAACTTGAAATGTTTCCAGAGGACCCTGACGTAAAAGTCCACTCCGTCATCGATGTCTTTTACTCGTAATTTTTTTCTTATTTTTTATTCATTTTTGAGATTACAAAACCCGATAAAAATAGATGAATAGTTAAGAAAAAATTACCATCCTCTTTCCTGGAGGCGCTGCTGCTCGGGTATGGTCTTGATTTCTATGCCCGCCATTGCTTCGCCGAGCCCCTTTGAAACTTCTGCAACGACTTTCGGGTTGTCGTAGTGCGCTACCGCCTCGACTATGGCCTTTGCGCGCTGCTTGGGGTTTGTGGACTTGAATATTCCCGAACCAACGAATACGCCATCCATTCCAAGTTTCATCATCATCGCCGCGTCTGCCGGGGTTGCTATTCCACCTGCTGCGAAGTTGATGACCGGGAGGCGCTGCATCTTCTTTATCTGGTTTAATGTGTCAAGAAGGCCGTCAACGACCTGGCCGTATGTGTATTCATGGAAAACCGGGGTTGTCTTTACAATCTTCTGGCTTGGGAAGAACGAAAGCGTCGAGTTGACGTAGCTCTTTGAGTATTCCGCCGCAAGCTCGCGAATTGCATCAGCATCGAGCGTCTTGAGCTTGAAAACCGCGCCAGCGACCATTCTCTGGTGGCGCACCGCTTCTACAACGTTCCCTGTGCCCGCCTCTCCCTTGGTGCGCATCATTGCGGCACCTTCCCATATCCTGCGAGTGGCTTCGCCAAGCTCCCTGCATCCGCAGACGAATGGAACTGTGAATTTGCGCTTGTCAACGTGGTAAAACGGATCTGCGGGGGTCAGGACTTCCGACTCATCTATCATATCAACGCCGAGAGTTTCAAGCGCTTCCGCCTCGGCAATATGGCCAATCCTGCATTTTGCCATTACTGGAATCGTGACTGCATCCATTATTTCTATGATTTTGTTGGGGTCTGCCATCCTTGCAACCCCGCCCTGCGCGCGAATATCCGCAGGAACGCGCTCCAATGCCATTACCGCCACTGCGCCCGCTTCCTCTGCAATCACGGCCTGCTCCTTGTTGGTGACGTCCATTATGACGCCGCCTTTTTGCATCCTCGCAAAGCCGCGCTTCACGAGTTCGGTGCCGTGCTTGAGCTTGCTCATGTCGATGGAGAATGCCATTTCTACCAAGCCGGGGCATCTGTTGAACTGTTATTAAAATGTCGCCGGAAAATTAAAAGGGAAATGCAGATTGAGGAAATTAAAACGTCAGCCCATTTTTAGTTTGGCCATTCCGCCCTTTCCATAAGAAATCTGGCTTGCGAAAATGCTACGTATCGTTGATGCTTCATTTTCGGGGTGGGCGCTTGGATTTATCAGGAAAAGCGCAGTGATTTTCTTGTCTGAAAGGCGCTCCAGGGCAGATTTAGTGAATGCGTATGCCACCTTGATTCCGTCTGAGATTATGATATCCGTAATGTTGTCGTAGACTATTGCAATATTCTTTCTGGCATGTTCTTCCAGTATCGGCGAAAGCATCAGCTGGGCGGTTATCTGGACGAACTGGATTGATTTTCCGTTTGCCATCCCTGCAATGTTGCCTGATGGGCGCGTGACAAGCACAACGTCGTCCCCGCTTTCCGCGAATTCCGTCACAAAGTCGCTTACCGCCTGCTCATAAGGCGCGGCAGGGTCGAATTCCATAAGCATCTTGCGCCCCGCAGTCTGATCATGGGAAAGCCCAAGCGATGCAGAGAATTTCGATTTCCTGAGCTGGACAATATGTTTTTCTATTTCGGCGAGAAGGATGTCTATGGCGAAGGGCTTGACTATATACCCGTCGGCTCCTGCTTCCTTGCCCATGCGCTTATCTGTATCGCGGCCAAGTGCCGAAAATAATATGACTGGCACGAATTTCGTTTTCGGATCTTGCTTTATTATCTTGCAAACGTCAAAACCGCTTTTGCCTGGCAGTACGATGTCCAGAAGGACGAGGTCGGGAACCTCGGCAAGGGCTTTTGCCACGGCTTCGTCCCCGTCTGCCGCAGTCGAAACCTTGTAGCCTTCGCCCTCAAGGGTTATCTTTGCCAGATTGCGTATGTCCTCTTCGTCATCAACAACAAGAATCCTTCCCTTCATCGCATTACTCATTCTTTTCACCATCTTTCTTGCCGCACGGAATTCTCGGGATGCATATTGTGAAAATTGCGCCCGTTCCTTCGCCTTGCGATTCTGCAATTATCTTTCCGCCGTGCGCTTCCGTTATGCCTTTTGCAACGCTAAGGCCGAGCCCCGTGCCCTTTATGTACGTCTTCTTTTTGATATCGGCAAAGGGTTCAAAGATTCTTTCAAGATCTTCCTTCTTTATGCCAATTCCCGTATCTGATATGCGAATCTCTATCATTTTCTTGCTCTCGCCAACGTCAAGGGAGACTTTGCCTCCTTCAGGAGTGAACTTTGATGCATTGTTCAGTATGTTCATGAAGACCTGCTCAAGCCTTGCCGCATCGCCCATTACGCACAGTTCCCTTTCCGGGATCGCCGAAACGAGTTTCTGCTTCTTGCTTTCTATTATCGGTTTTATTTCGCTTATGCAGTGCCTTAGGATATCCCGCAAATCAACTTTATACATTTCTATTTTGAGTCGGCCCGACTCTATGCGCTGTATGTCCAAAAGGTCATCGGTCAGGTGTATCAAGCGGTCAGTGTTCCTGCTTGCGACTGAAATGAATTCCCTTACCCTTGGCGAAACCTCACCGGCCCTGCCTAAAAGCACGAGGTCGGAATATCCCTTAATCGAAACGAGCGGGGTTCGTAGCTCGTGAGTTGCGACGGATATAAATCGGGTCTTTATCTCGTCAAGGCGGCGTATCGCTTCCACCTGCGCCTGCGCCTCTTCCGCGCGCTTCTTCTCGGTCATGTCTATGACTATTCCCTGGTGATGCGTTATTCTGCCCAATGCGTCACGCCGCACCCACGTCCGGTCCTCGACCCACCGCACTTCTCCCGATTTGGCGACTATGCGGTATTCCTGCGCATATTCCTTTATGCCGCGCTTGGCGTAATCCGAAACCTCGGCGGTCACCCGCTTCAAGTCGTCTGGATGGATTATTCTCGCATATGGGGCGGCAGAGATTTCCTGCGGAGAATAGCCGAATTGCTTTATGCTCTCTGAGACATATTCCACGGGCCATCCCGCCTCGTTGCGCCACCGGAATACTATGACTGGGCTGCGGTTGACTATGTTCTCCATTTCCTCGCGTCGCGCGAGCGCCTCTACGAGGATGTTTTCAGCCAGCTTGCGCTCGGTGATGTCGATAAGGATCACAAGGAAAGCTTTTTCCCCCTTATACGTGATTATCTCGCCTTTCACAATCACGTTCCTGATGTTGCCGGATTTTGTTCTTATTTGTATTTCATAATCTTTCACGTTTTCGCCGGACGCTCTGCGCTTCATTGCATCGACTACTCGGGGCCGGTCTTTCTCGACCACGTAATTGAGAACGCTTGTTCCAATGCTTTCCTTTAAAGGATATCCCAATACCGTCTCGGTGGCGCGGTTGGCATAAACGATGACCCCGCCCTTATGCACCAGCACCATGTCCGGCAGTCCGGCGACAAGGGTAGAATGGAATTCCTCGCTCTCGCGTAGCCTTTGTTCCCATTTCTTGCGTTCGGTAATGTCCCTGGATATGCCCTGCAGGCCGATAATTTCGCCTTTTCCGTTTCTGATGCCCTTGATGACTCCGTCAAGCCAAACCAGGGAGCCGTTTTTATGGTGATATTCCAATTCAAGATTTATCGTTCTGTTCGGATCGACGCCCGGCTCGCCGTCGCGCTGCAATTCAAACGCGAGTGTTTCCCGGGCCTTGGCAAGAGACTCTGGCGTCAATTGTTCCTCTATAGTCTGCTTGGCTCTTTCTTCAAGCGTAAATCCGAGGACTTTTGTTATGGATGGGCTGACGTATGTGGTATTCATATTCGGGTCCATCGTCCATAGGATGTCGCTCATCCTTTCGGTCAAGGTTCGGTATTTTTCCTCGCTTGCCATGATGGTTTCTTCCGCTATTTTGCGTTCGGTTATGTCCGTTACGATTCCAAGAATCGCAGTACCGCCGCCATAATTTATCAGTCGGGACGACAGTATTACACTGAGGCGCTTTCCGCTTTTTGTAATCAACGTATATTCATACGGAGGGACTTCCTTTCCATCAAGGTGCGCCTTGAATTTTTCCGCAACTGCGGACCTGCATTCAGAAGCGGTAATCGAAAGGAAATCGAAGCCATCCGAATAGAATTCCTCTCTAGTATATCCAATTATTTCCTCGCAACGGCGGTTTGCATAGACCACCCTGCCTTTTGCGTTTATGAAAATCATGTTAGGCGACTCTTCGGCAAGACTCCTGAACTTTTCCTCGCTCTCGCGGAGCGCTTCCTCAGCATTCTTGCGCTCGGTTATGTCCCTTACCGTGGCATGAATTCCCTTGAATTCGCCATTCATAATAATAGGGGCGGCGTTTATCTCGGTGAATAACGGCGTCCCGTCTTTCTTTTTTGAGGGGAATGACAGATTTATCACGGTACCGCCTTTGGAGAGTTTGGACACTTTTTCCGCGAATAGTTTTGCGGCATCAGGCACGCCTACGAGTTCCATCCATTCCAGCGTATCCATGCCCACAATTTCCTCGCGCGTGTATCCATATATTCGTTCCGCCGAAGGCGAGACGTAGGAGAGTGCCCCGTCAAGTCCTACAGTAAACATGCCGTCAAAACTGTTTTCAGCAATCAACCTGTATTTCTCCTCACTTTCGTGAAGCGCCTGCTCCGCCTTTCTCTGATCAGTCACGTCAATGCCGAATGAGATTATGCCAACGGCGTTTCCATTCTCGTGTATCTGGCTGTTCTGCCACGATATTATCCGTTCTTCGCCCGACTTGGTGATAATCGGATTTTCAAAAACCTTCGGGATTTCGCCATGTTTTGTAAGCCTTTTAAATTCCTCCAACACATGCGGAAAGCGCTCCTTCGGAACTACGGTTTCAAACCACGACTTTCCCATAACACTCTCGTGCGGGTATCCTGTTATTTCCTCTGCGGCTTTGTTGAAGATCGTTATTTTGGCATTGGCGTCAAGCCCGACAATCATCGCATTTGCCGTCTCTATCAGATTCTCTGCGTATTTCTTTGACTTTACAATGGCATTTTCCATCCGTTTCCTTTCGCTTATGTCGCGCACGATGCTCAAGAGGCCCTTTACTTCCCCGTTTCTCTTCACAATCGCCGTGCTCGCCTCGACAAAAACCGCGTCTCCGTTTTTGTGCTTTATCTCCAGCTCCGTTATGTTGATGCCTCGGCCGTCGGAGGAAATTGCAACCCCTTTTTCTATTCCATTGCGGAATGTTTCGGCAATCATCGCCAGGTCTTCCGGCTTGAAGAAGCCAGTGTCAAAAACGCTCCTGCCGATGAGTTCCTCGCGCCTGTATCCGCTGAGCTTTTCCGTGTTTTCATTCGCCTCCGCGATGTTGCCGTTCTCGTCGATGTATATTATCGTGTCATTGGCATTCTCGAAGAGTTCTCGGAATTTCTGCTCGCTTTCCCTGACGCTGCACTGCGATTTTTCAATGCTGTCCAGCATTTCGTTTATTCTTCCGGCAAGATTGGCAATCTCGTCGTTTCCCGAAACGGGCATGCGCAGCGATTTTTCTCCCTTTGCCACTTTCTCGACCATCTCGTCCAAGTCAAATATTGGGAACAGCACTATCCGGTTCAGCGAGATTATCGCGACAATGACGATGAGCAGGCCGGATCCTAAGATGGCAGCCAAAAAATAGCCGAAGCTCGCCCTCGCCTGAATGTACCCGTCCCTTGAGGTTTCGGTCCGAAGGACAAGCGCAGGATTGCCGTAAACGTCGTCCAAGATGGCGTAGCCGGCAACCACGGTTCCGTTTCTGGGATTGACGAAGACCTCCGATGCGCCGGACAGGAACTGGAGAGCGGCTTCGAAATCCGAAGGCATCTGCGCGCTGTCTAACCGCTCCATGGCGACGGACAACTGGGCAAGGGACGCGATGTGTTCAAGATGGGAAGCCAGATGATACCCCATAATCAGCGCGCCGCGTATTGGCCCTTCCCCGCTGCTCTGCAGTATCGGCACGGAGGCAACGAGCATTGGACCCTCGGAAAGAAGGACGATTCCGCTCATCCTGCTTTCTGTGGAGTTGTGGGACGTGAGCGCGTCTCCCGGATGGATGCGCCCAAGCAAGTCCGCCGGGAACGGAACATCTATGCCGTTGTCGTCTATCGCATTTCCGAAAACAAATTCGCCGGAGGAATTCGCGTATGCTATCACGTTCAGCCCGAGGTTGGCAAGAATGCCGCTCCCGAGGGTTTCATTGATATAGTCCTGATTTAGGTCATCGACAAACTGGTATGTGGCATCCCAAGTTCCCCAGTCGGCTGCGCTGCGCGCCAAACTTCCGAGATGATCTGACAAAAGCCCGAGCACGCGCTTGACACCATGGCTGACCTCTTCGCTCTCTGACTGGCCGATTGCGCTTTCCATGATGGCCGATGAAGCGGAGTATAGT
>JAQUQK010000035.1 GCA_028716125.1 Thermoplasmatota archaeon
ACGCCGGAGGCAATGTCATTCCAAAGACAACTTTGACCTATGACCTCGGCAGTTCATCCAATTATTGGAGGAAGTTGTTTGTTAAGAATGTCAGTTCAACCAACATTGATGCTTTGGGGTATGTTTCAACGACCAAACTTTGGGTCAATGGTTCTCAAATCTTATCGGCCAATCCGAATTTGCAGCAAGTTACGAACCAGGGCTACTTTACCAATAAATCGATCGGTTTTGCCGGGGCTTCTTCTACCGGGAATATCATCCCAACTTCCAATAACTCCTATGACCTCGGTTCAACTGCCAAGTCTTGGCAGAGTATTTACGCTTCCTCGACAATTTATGGCCATGTGAATGGTTCAGGTAATGCCTTAAGCATAACCAATAATTTGGGAGCGTCACTTTTTACAATCGGCGGAACTTTACCGACTCTGAACATGACCGATAAGGGTTATGGCATTTTCTACAATGGGGCCATCTCGGGTGTCCGCATGGGTTCAACAGCAGACGGTTTGGCAACAATCCCCATGGTGGCCAGGGGAGCCTCGGGGCAAACTGCTGATTTGCAGCAATGGCAGAGCAATGCCGGAGCCAGGCTGGCGGCGGTAGATAAGAACGGCACATTTTTCTTCTCGGGTGCCTCGAGTACGGGCAGCATCCTGCCAACGATAACTAACTCGTACGATCTCGGCAGCTCGTCGAATTACTGGCGCAAGTTGTTTGCAAAGAACGTCAGCTCAACCAACATTGACGCTTTGAATTACGTCTCAACTACCAACCTCTTTGTTGGCGGCACATCGATCAGCGGTCTGTATCACAAGCAAGGCGGTAATGCATTCGGCACAACGAGTACGATCGGGACGACGGACAACTATGACTGGAACATTAAGACCAACAATGCGACGCGTTTGACTGTCTTGCGCGGAGGAAATATTGGTATTGGGACGGTTAATCCTCGAGCATCGTTAGATGTCACGGGTAACATTTGGGTCGGTCATAATGGAGCTGGAAATCGTGGCATATATATTGGTACAAGTCCATATCAAGCAAGTTTGCTGTATAACTCAACAAGTGGCAACTTGGACATTACACCTCGTACTGGTTATAACAGTATCTTTACAGCGGGCAACGTAGGCATCGGCACCACCAACCCTTACCTCTTTAAATTAACAGTCCAGGGTTCAGTTGCGCCTTCCACCACCAACTCCTATGACCTCGGCGGCACAGCGAATTATTGGAGGAGATTGTATGCCACGAACGTCTCATCCAGCAGGATTGATGCATTGACTTATGTCTCAAGCAGCAAGTTCTATGCCGGCCCAGGAACAGCTGCTGCGCCATCAATAACATTCCAGGGAGACCAGGATACCGGCCTGTACAACAGTTCAGCTAATGCCATTGGTTTTGTAACCCAGGGATCATTAAGAGCAACTATCGGAAACTCCTACGCCTCATTTGGACAAATCCAGGGCTTATCAAATAACGCCTATGATTTAGGTTCATCTGGCACTTACTGGCGCAAGTTGTTCGCCACAAATGTCAGCTCAACTAACATAGATGCTTTGGGTTATGTTTCAACCACAAAACTTTACCTCGCCGGTTCGCAATTCGTACCTGGTAATTATTTTGTCCAGGGAGGCAATGCTTTTGCTGCGACAGGCACTTTGGGCACGACTGACAATTACAACCTAACATTCAAGACCAACAACACGAGCAGGATGACGATCTTGAGCGGGGGCAACGTAGGCATTGGCACTGTCAACCCCAGTGCCAGATTGCAGGTTGATACGTTAAAGGTTTATGCCAGCGGCAATTATGATTATTTGGATTCAACCGCTTCATCCGGATTAATAGCCCAAACCGCAGGATCGTTTAGCTTGAAGGCCGGCAACAATGGATTCCAGATGAACTACAACAATAGTTCTACCGGAGATCTAAGTTTCTTTGGCGGCGGTACGACGCCGGTCTTTAGTGTGGCGGACAACGGCCAAGGGTACTTTAAAGACAGGTTGGGGGTTGGCGCTACTTCTCCGGCCAACAAGTTAACCATCACCGGCACCGGCGCAGCTACAGCCGATGCCGACCTGGGCTTCAACGTCACCACAACATCCGGGACTTCAAGCTGGACAATCGGCGCAGACAAGTCCGATGGTGGCAAGTTCAAGATTTCATCGTCAACCGCTCTTGGGACATTTGACAGGTTTGTAATCAACGGCAAGGGATATGTGGGGATTGGAACAGCGACTCCGCACAGCCAATTCTCTGTTAACGGTTACAGCAATTGGCAGACCAGCATTGACGGCGGTTCATACCCCCAGGTTTCACGCCTGGCATACGAATCAGATGGCACCGGATACGGCTTTGGTATCGGGAGAAAAGACGTAACCGGGGCGAATTATACGGATTACATGTACTTTAAAGATGGAGGAAATATCGGCATCGGAACATCCAATCCCGTTTCATATAAACTTACTATCGCCGGCACTATCGCGCCATCATCCACCAACTCGTACGACCTGGGCGCAACCAAACATTCTTGGCGTTCCTTATATGTTTCCAGCACTTCGTATCTGGCTGGGGTGAATGCCGGAGGTAATGTTGTTCCGCGTACTACATTGACTTATGATTTAGGTTCATCTTCTGCTTACTGGCGAAAACTCTTCGCCAAGAATGTCAGCTCGACAAATATTGACGCTTTGGGTTATGTCTCCACTACCAAGCTCTACCTTGCAGGCTCGCAGTTCTTGCCAGGCAATTACTTTGTCCAAGGTGGCAATGCTTTTGCTGCGACTGGTACTTTAGGCACGACTGACAATTACAACCTGACGTTAAAGACGAACAATACAAGCCAACTCACGATTTTGAATGGAGGCAATGTGGGTGTTGGGACAGTGAATCCAGGCGCTAAGCTTGAAGTTAATGGCAATATTGCTATAGCTTACAGCAATGGGCTTGAAGGCAGAATCAGTTCAGGTTCTTATACGGCTGGAATTAGCGGTTTCTACCCGTTTGCTAGCGCTATCGGGGCTAATGATACTGTTATTAAGTATGCCATGGGCAATAATAATTTCGTCATTAAGCACGACACGGTAAATGTTCTAACAATAAACTCATCAGGCAAATTAGGATTAAACAATCCAGCGCCCGCGAATTCGATTACCATAAATGGTTATGGCGCGACTACAGCCGATGCCGACCTGGGCTTCAACGTCACCACAACATCCGGGACTTCAAGCTGGACAATCGGCGCAGACAAGTCCGATGGTGGCAAGTTCAAGATTTCATCGTCAACCGCTCTTGGGACATTTGACAGGCTTGTAATCAACGGCAAGGGATATGTGGGGATTGGGACGGCGAGTCCCACTGAACAATTGCAAGTCAACGGGAGGATCATGGCTGTCGGTTCCGGCTATGTAGCAAATCCTACCGGTCCGATCTTTGGCCAATACAACGCAACAGTCGGTTATGTGCAGGCACCAGCCAATGGTGAATTCGACATATGGTCAGATGGCACCAGTGCGATTGCCAAGTTTTTGGACAACATGAATACGGTTTTGCAGGGCAATCTCGGCATTGGCGTCCTCAACCCATACCTATACAAGCTGACAGTCGCCGGTACGGTCGCCCCGTCATCCACCAACTCATATGACTTGGGTTCAGCCGCCCATACTTGGAGGAGCCTGTATGTTGGCAGCACTTCATACCTGGCAGCGGTGAATGCAGCAGGCAATATAACCCCAACAGCCAATAACACTTATGATCTTGGCTCATCGTCTTATTACTGGCGCAAACTTTTCGCCACTAATGTCAGCTCAACGAATATCGACGCCGTTGGTTATGTCTCTACCACCAACCTCTACATCAAAGGCGTAGCCGTCACTTCATCCGTCCCGACTTTACAGCAGGTGACGACCCAGGGCGCGGACACAAACAAGTGGATACAATTCGCTGGCGCGACTTCGACAGGAAATATATTGCCGTCTTCAAATAATGTATATGACTTGGGTTCAACTGCTAAAGCATGGAGAAATTTCTATGCTACCGGCACGGTCAATGGTGGCACACTTTTTGCCAATGCCGGAGTGACGATATGGGGAAACAGCGCCGGTGCCAGCAATACTTCGACTGATTTGACGGCTATTGGTTATAACGCCGCGCACGCGAATACGGGCGGAAATTGGATTACAGCCATTGGTTACCAGGCATTGCAGTCCAACACCATCGGACATGCGAATACAGCAATTGGCTGGAAAGCGTTGAGGGACAATACCACCGGTTCCGGCAACACGGCCGTGGGCGATGATGCTTTGATGCTCATCACGGTCGCGAACACGAACGACCACAACAGTGCTTTCGGGTCACACGCCTTGGGGTCGCTAACGACCGGTGCAGGCAACGTTGCCCTTGGCTATTCTTCCATGAATGCAGCTACTGGCGGAAGCAGTAATACGGCAGTGGGTGCCGGATCGATTGGTGCCGGCGTCAGCACGGGCAGCTACAACGTGGCAATCGGAACTAATTCTCTCAACAACAATACTTCAGGTTACGGTAATACAGCCTTGGGATATGTCGCGGGAGCGGGCAATACAGAGGGTGCTTACAATACTTCTTTGGGATACTTTTCCTTATATACGAACGCAACAGGTAATTTCAATACGGCCATAGGCGGAGAGGCGGCTAAGCTCAGCCTTAACAAATCAGGCCTTACGGTTATTGGTTATGCAGCAATGCCGGCAAATGCGGAGGGAACCAATAGCACGATCATCGGCAACAACGCCTTCTATAATGAAACGACCGGTAATTACAATACGGCTTTGGGCCAACGGGCTGGTTATTCCAATATAAGCGGTTCAAGCAATGTGTTTTTGGGGTATCTCGCTGGATATTACGAAACCGGAAGCAATAAATTGTTTATCGACAACACAAACAGGGCGAGCGAAGCAGATGCCAGAACCAAGGCGCTCATCTATGGCGTCTTTGATGCGGCAACAGCCAACCAATACCTTACGGTAAATGGGCAATTGCAAGTCACCGGCACTGGCAAGAGTTACATTGGCGGTAACGTCGGCATAGGCACAACCAACCCATATCTATTCAAGTTAACGGTGCAAGGTTCTGTCGCCCCGTCCACAACTAACTCCTATGACCTCGGCGGCACGGCGAATTATTGGAGGAGATTATATGCGAGTAATGTTTCATCGAGCAGGATTGACGCGTTGGGATACGTTAGCACGACCAAAGTAATTGCCGGGAAAGGGTCTTATACCGCCCCATCGTTCACCTTCCAGGGCGATCCGGATACGGGCTTGTATAGTGATATCGCAAATAATCTTTTTGTTTCGACAAATGCCACGAACAGGTTCCAGTTTGGGACAGCAAACAATATTACATATCAGAGCCTTATACCCAATAATAATAACGCTAAGGATATTGGTTCTTATGGGTATGCCTTGCGTAATATCTACGTATCAAGCACCTCTAACCTCGCGGCCATAAACGCTTCAGGCAATATCGTGCCCACAGCCAATGGTTTTTATGACCTTGGCACAAGCTCGTTGTATTGGAGAAAACTCTTCGTCAAAAACGTCAGCTCGACAAATATTGATGCTTTGGGTTATGTCTCATCCACCAAACTCTTCGTCAATGGCTCACAGATACTCTCAGCCAACCCCAACCTGCAGCAGGTGACTGACCAAGGTTACTTCACGACCAGGCCGATTGGCTTTGCCGGGGCTTCAAGTACTGGCAGTATCATTCCGACAATAACCGTGTCATATGATCTGGGTTCAAGCTCGTTGTATTGGAGGAAACTGTTCGCCTCCAATGTCAGTTCGAGCAATATAGATGCCTTGGGTTATGTCTCCAGCTCAAAGTTTATTGCAGGTTCGGGGACTAATTCAAATCCGGCTTATAGTTTTAGTGCGCAATCTGGAACCGGGTTGTACTACACTGCAAGTGCACTGAATTTCTCGATTTCCAATACAGCGCGCTTAGTCGTTACTGCCCAAGGTGCCGCCGCGGCCGGTTTTGGCATTTCCAACGTTACCAACCAACTCGCCGGAGGCTTGCGTTTAGGGCGAACCGGACAAATTAACTGGGCTTCTTACGGATCTGCGGATGATAATCTTGGCTTGTCACGTTACGCTACTGGAACTCTGGCCGTGGGCAATGGCACGCAAGGCGATTATACGGGCAAGATAATCGCCGGAAACATCGGGCTTGGCGTTAACAATCCCTATCTCTTCAGCCTGACAACTGCCGGCAGCATCGGCCCATCATCCACCAACGCATATGACCTCGGCGGAACGGCAAATTATTGGAGGAGGTTGTATGCCACAAACGTAAGTACGAGCAAGATTGACGCCCTGGGTTATGTTTCTACGACTAAGCTCATAACTGGCATGGGATCGGCTGCCGCGCCTTCCATTTCATTCCAGGGTGACCCGAACACAGGAATCTACCAATTGGCCGCGGACTCAATCGATTTCTCCCTTAATGGCGTGAACAAATGGGACATGAACATTACGAACGCGAATTGGGCCGTTAACTTGACACCGCAGGTGAACAACACCTATAACCTCGGCTCGGCAACCGTTTCATGGAAAAACCTGTATGTCTCGAGTACTGCTTACATGGCTGGCATCAATGCAGGAGGGACTATCACTCCCAGGACGACCCTGGCTTATGACTTAGGCACCAGCTCTAATTATTGGCGCAAGCTATTCGTCAAGAATGTCAGTTCAACAAACATCGATGCCCTTGGGTATGTCTCAACCACAAAACTTTACCTCGCCGGTTCGCAATTCGTACCTGGTAATTACTTTGTCCAAGGTGGCAATGCCTTTGCTGCGACTGGTACTTTAGGCACGACTGACAATTACAACCTGACATTCAAGACAAACAATACGAGCAAGATGACCATCTTGAGTGGAGGTAACGTCGGAATTGGGACGGTGAATCCAGCCACGAAATTGGAAGTAGCAGGTGATGCGACTATGCGTAATATATATCCGGATGGTAATGGGACCCGTGTTTTGGGGCAAACAACCAATGCGTGGGCCAATATATATGGCAATTTTATAGGCACATCAGGTTCCGGATCTGGCAAAACAGTCTTTAGCATGACTTCAGCCAGCACTAATTATGGTAATATCCAAGTTGAATCAACAGCCAACGGAGGCACCTGGTCACTGGGGTACCAAGCAGCCCCAAATACTATTATTGGTACAAATGTCTTGTCTTGGAATGGTCAAGGCAAGGTCGGGATAGGTTCTTTGACGCCCGCGAACAGGTTAACCGTTGCCGGTATTCCAGCTTATGCGAACGCTGACCTTGGCTTCACGGCCACCACCACGGGAGCTAATTCAAGCTGGACCATCGGCGTTGACCATGCGGACGGAGGAAAATTCAAGATTTCTTCGTCAACTGCGCTTGGCACAAATGATAGGTTTGTGATTGATGGAAAGGGCCGGATCGGCGTTGGAACCTCCAGCCCAATCGCTAAGTTACATATTGTAGATACGACTGCGGCTTCAAGTTTTACGGGTAATAATACTCAGGGATTGAAGATACAAGGTGCAAATACTGCTGCTGATTATGCGATTTTGGGTTTTGACGGTAATGCATTGACATACAATAAAAACAAGGCCCAAATCGGTGCTAAATTCACCGGAAGTGGATCCTATTTACAGTTTGGGACGAGTAATGATTATAGCTTAGGCATTACAAACATTGCTCTAACTATTGATCCCACCGGCAACATCGGCATAGGCACCACCAACCCATACTTATACAAACTGACAGTCGCCGGTACGATCGCACCGTCTACCACAAACTCGTATGACTTGGGCGCAAGCTCGTATTACTGGCGCAAACTGTTCGTCAAGAATGTCAGTTCAACAAATATTGATGCCTTGGGCTATGTGTCAACAACCAACCTCTACCTCGGCGGCACTTCAATCAGCGGTCTGTATCACAAGCAAGGCGGCAATGCATTTGGTGCGACGAGTACGATCGGTACGACGGATAATTATAATTTGACGTTGAAGACAAACAACACAAGCCGAATCACAATCCTGAATAGTGGAAATGTGGGAATTGGAATGGTTAATCCAAGTGAAAAGTTGGAGGTTTCTGGTAATGTAAAGATAGCTCAAAATGCCAATAAATACGTAATATTTAATGATGTTTCAGCTTCTGGACTTTCAGACTTCTCAATCGGTGGTTCTGGTTTTGCCTTTTCAAGGCCAAATGACGGCGCATCTGGCCTTTCCGGTTTTTACACTTACATGACCGCAGGTTTGCTCAACAGAGCAGTCCTTGCTTCGCGCGGCGATTTAGTTTTTGCGGCTGGGGGAGCCAGCACTTACAACCAAGCGCCCGAAATCATGAGAGTCGCGGCTACTGGCAATGTGGGCATCGGCGTGAATAATCCATACCTCTTCATGCTTACTGTCGCTGGCTCTGTCGCCCCGTCCACGACAAACGCCTATGACCTCGGCGGCACGGCAAATTACTGGCGGAGGCTGTATGCCACGAACGTTTCATCAAGCCGCGTTGATGCATTGACTTATGTTTCAAGCACTAAGTTCTTTGTTGGTATTGGCGCAGCTACGACGCCATCTTTATCCTTTCAAGGTGATCCGGATACTGGTATATACAACTATGCGGCAAATAATTTAGGTGTTAGCACGGCTGGATCGATTAAATTCCTTTTCGGATCGAGTGAAAATACCTCAGCCGCCAATCTTAGGCCATGGGCTACCAACACCTATGATCTCGGTACCAGTTCTTACTATTGGCGCAAACTATACACGAAGTATGTGAGTTCAACTGCAATCGACGCTATCGGCTATGTGTCAACAACCAACCTCTACCTCGGCGGCACTTCAATCAGCGGTCTGTATCACAAACAGGGAGGCAATGCGTTTGGCGTTACGAGTACGATTGGGACGACGGATGTTCAGGACATTAACGTCAAAACAAGCAATGCAACGCGTTTAACTGTCTTGCGCGGAGGCAAGGTTGGCATCGGCACGACGAACCCAAGCTCTCTTCTGTCTGTCGCAGGAGATACGTATGTCACCGGGAATCTCGGAGTAGGGGGAGCGCCGAATTCTCTGTATGGAATATTCCTTAATAAGAGTTTCACCAGCAGCAATCAAGCGGCAGGATTTTCAGTCAATACAACGCATAATACAACCGGTGCATTCAACGGCGCATATGGATTTGTTGTCAATTCCTATATAGCTCCCAACGGAGGCACTGTGTCGTATTTGGATGGGAATTTCAGCCAGGCTATGTATGCGGGAACCAATAATGCTACGGTCAGTAATTTATACGGGAATTTCAGCCGCTTGGGTATTTCAGGAGCAAACGCGAGCGGCACAATCAGCAACGGTTATGCGTTTTACATCGATCCAATCGCCAATTTCGCAACCGGGGCTCCAGACGTGACTTATGCCAGTAATTACGGCCTATATATATCTAACCAGGGCTCCGGAAACGGGACAAATGGTTTGCATTTGAATAATTCCTACGGTTTGTATATTGCCAGCCAATCAGGAGCGACCAATAATAACTTTGCTTTATATTCCGTTGGCGGAAACAATTATTTTGGCGGCAATGTCGGCATTGGCGTTACCTCGCCAACGGCTTTCAAGCTCCAGGTTGCAGGCAATGTTGGTCCTGATGCTAACAACACTTATGATTTAGGTTCTTCATCGTTGAACTGGAGGAGGCTGTATGCGACCAATGTTTCATCCAGCAGGATTGATGCATTGACTTATGTCTCAAGCAGCAAGTTCTATGCCGGCCCAGGAACAGCTGCTGCGCCATCAATAACATTCCAGGGAGACCAGGATACCGGCCTGTACAACAGTTCAGCTAATGCCATTGGTTTTGTAACCCAGGGATCATTAAGAGCAACTATCGGAAACTCCTACGCCTCATTTGGACAAATCCAGGGCTTATCAAATAACGCCTATGATTTAGGCTCATCTGGCACCTACTGGCGCAAGCTGTTCGCCACCAACGTCAGCTCAACCAACGTCGATGCTCTAGGCTATGTTTCAACCACCAAGATCATAACAGGGTCTGGTTCAGCTACGGCACCTTCCATCACATTCCAAGGCGATCCTGACACTGGTTTCTATAGATCACTAAGCAATCAAATCTCATTTACTGCTGGAGGATCTCAAATAGCAATTTTTGACGGGTCGGCTGCTTACCTGCGGACAGTCCTTCCTGCCAGCACCAACAGCTATAATTTGGGAAGCACGACGCAATATTGGAATAAGATCTTTGTCAGGAACGTTTCTTCCACCAACATTGATGCTTTGGGTTATGTCTCAACCACTAAGCTCTACCTTTCAGGCTCGCAGTTCGTGCCGGGCAACTACTTTGTCCAGGGAGGCAATTCATTCAGCGCCACCGGCACACTGGGAACGAACGATGCGTATAATTTAGCCCTTAAAACCAATAACACGAACCGGCTGGTGATCACCAGCGCGGGCAAGGTTGGCGTTGGCACGGTGAACCCTTACGAAATGCTTGATGTTTATGGAACGGCCGCTGCCGTCAGGATAAAGGCCACGGATTCGGCTGGATATTCCAGGTTCTACGTTGAGAACAATTCTTCGGGCCATAACTTCCAATTCCTTGCCGGCGGCACGACAAGAGCCGGAACGACTTTTGGAGTCAGTAATGCGGATTTGATGGTAGGTTATTCAAATAATACCAAATTAGCCATTGGCACAGCTGATAACTATGATTTCACCTTAGGCACGAACAATGCGGCTGTAATGACGCTAAAAAATACTGGCAACGTCGGTATCGGCACAGCTAACCCATATCTCTTCAAACTCACAGTTGCTGGTACGGTCGCACCTTCGACGACAAATTCATACGACCTCGGTTCAGCTAGTTATAGGTGGAGGGGTTTGTATACCTCGGCTGGAGTCTATGCCTCGGGCACGGTGATTGGTGCCGGCCTTACTTCTTATGGCAATGTCAATCCAGGCACGACCAACCAATATGATTTAGGCAGCGCTGCCAAGCAATATCGCGCCTTATACTTGTCGTCCACTACGAGTTCCTCTTTGGGCGTTGTATATAAAGGGGGAGTCAGGTTTATCCATGATTATCAGGATCCGACGAGTGTTGGTTCGGGCAACTTGTTCATTGGGCCTAGTGCAGGTAATTTTACCATGGGTCCTGGCGGAGGCGGGGCATCCTTAGGCACTGCAAACCTTGGTATCGGCACTCAGGCTCTTTATAGCAACACAACCGGTTACCAAAATTTTGGAGTAGGCAATTATGCGCTTTATCAAAATACAACCGGCAAGCAGAATGTTGCCCTCGGTTTTCAAGCTTTGTTTTCGAATACTTCCGGTTCCGACAACACGGCCATCGGCGCCTTACCGCTGTATTACAATAAGACCGGAAACAGTAATACCGTTATCGGGCGCAACATTTTCACGCTCAACACCGGTGCTAATGCTCCTTCAGGCAATGTGGGTATTGGATATTATGCTTTTGCAAATGCAACCAGTGTTGTCGGAAACACTGCCGTAGGTACTAGTGCGCTGCAAAATTCTGCGGGTAACTTCAACATGGGCATTGGGTATGGCGCGGGTTATGGAGTGACCTCGGGCGCTAACAATACGTTTGTAGGCTCTTGGTCTGGATACAATGGCGCCGCGCTTGTGACTGGCGGAAGCAATACTGCCCTTGGCTATTACACACTTTATAATATTACCAGTGCGGCAAATAATATTGCGATCGGCACGAATGCGGCAGATAACCTTACCACTGGTTCGAACAATGTCATCATCGGTTATAACATTGACGCTCCTTTGGCTGCGGGTTCGAATAGGCTTTCAATTGGCAATCTCATCTTCGGAACAGGGCTGGATGGTACAGGGACAAATATCTCATCTGGTAACATCGGCATCGGCACCACCAACCCATATCTATACAAGCTGACAGTCGCAGGTGGAGTCGCCCCATCATCCACCAACTCGTATGACCTGGGTTCAGCTGCCCATACTTGGAGGAGCCTATATG
>JAQUQK010000036.1 GCA_028716125.1 Thermoplasmatota archaeon
TAGCAACACTTTCTCGCCAACCTTGAATTTCACCTGAACCCTCCTTCTCCTCAAAGCAATCCTTTGTGGGCACCCAATCAAATGGGCAATCATCATCGTGCTTGCAATCGGGGCAAGGGTAATTACACCACGCATCCGGTTGCTTCCCCGCCTCACCTAAAGGCAGACGGCATTCGCCGTTTCGGTACTCATAGGGGCATCTTCCGGTGTAGCACATGATAATCCCCTCGCTCTCATCAAATCTCCGTATGTCGCCTGCCGTAGAGCCTCGGCGATCACTTGCTCATGGCACCAGTAACAGAACGGGACTCCTGCGATGAACTTCACATCGCCTCCAGCATGGCACCTAGCGCATTTCATGTTCTCAACCCTCCCTTCACCTGATTGCCGCCCGGACGATCTGCCCGAAGAAGTAGACAGTAGCAAGGGCGATTGTGATCCAGCAGAAACGGTCCTCTCGGTTCAAGGGCATCCTCCTTCCTCTTTTACTCAAATAACCTACACCAAAGGGTTTCCAGGGTGCCAATGGCGATCCCGATTAGGATAATTAACCCATCAATCATGTCATCCCGCCCTCTCCAGCCATTCCATCAGCGCCCGCCGGCTGTACAACAACCTCTTGCCCAATCTCCTTGGAGCTGGCAATTCCCCTTTTGCAACGTAGCGCCTGAATGTGCTGCGGCTGACGCCTATCACTCTGGCGGCCTGGGTTTCGTTGAAGGTGAAGGGTTCCATTAGCTGGCCTTCTTCCTTGTCTCGATATAGGCATCAAAAACAATTTTCAGAGGCACCCCGTAAACTTGAGCTAAACTATCAAGAACTTCGGGATCTGCGCCTCGGGCTCCACTTTCGTAATTGCACAGGCGGCTGGAATACTTCCAGCCTAGAGCTTCAGCTACATCTTTCAATTTTCTCTTGCCTCTCAGTTCTTTTAGATCCATTGATGCCACCTCGAATCTTGCGTGCTGTGAAATTCTAATCTTATAATATCACAACCTGCAAGATTTGCAAGAGGGTAGGAGAAAAATATTTTTCTTTGTGAAAACATTACTGTATTGCAATTCGAAGTATTGCAAATTCTCATTCCGTGAATTATATTAGGGACAAATTCTTGTTTGAAGGAGGTGAGCCTATGATTAAGTCCCGGCTAGCCGCTCTCGTTGCAAAGAAAAAAAAAGAGGAGGGAAAAATACAAGAAGTCCAAGCTAAAGAGATGGGCCTTGGGGGAGGCAATACACTGTCTCAATACATAAGAACTCCGCGGGAGCCGGATCATAAAACCCTTAAGGTTATCGCCGAGTATTATGAAACGACGACTGATTACTTATTGGGCAATACTGATGATCCGGCAAAGATTAAAACCAAATGGGTAGTTCAACTTGTAAAGGAGGTAGATGAATTCTCGAATAATGAAAAACGTAAGATTTTAAAACCCGTAAAAATCATCGCTAAAAGGCACGAAGAACATGGAGGGATATAAACCTATGAATACAAAATTTACTATTGAAAGGTGGCGTTTCCCAAGGCGTATCAGGGGTGTTCTGATGACAAAAACCAAAGTGCTTTTATTGAATCAAGATGTGGATATAGAGGAACAGAAAGAAATAGAGAATCTAATGAAACAAAATGAACCCGCCATACAATTAGGCGGGTTCGTCCTACAGGTAGCAATTCGTCGATAAACCGAAAAATTAGTTGAAATATGAGGAGGCTTTTAATAATGGCAGGTTATATCAAGAGGAAAGGTAAAAATTACTATGAGCTTGTAGTCGAAGCGGGAAAGGACCCGGCAACGGGCAAGAGGAGGAGGATCAGCAAGACTTTCCGGGGGCATGAAAGGGATGCAAGAAAGGTGCTGGTCAGCCTTGAAAACGAGATGGTAGAGGGTAATCATATCACCCCTTCAAAAATCACCGTCGGAGCGTATCTAGATAAATGGAAGGAAGAGCATGTAACGCTGAGAAGCCTGTCCCCCAAAACCGTCGAATCCTACGAGTATATTATTGATACCCACCTGAAGAAAGCCTTTGGCGGATTGATGCTCGAAAAACTCACGCCGTTCCACATTCAGGACTACATCGCAATAGTGATCAGACGCCTATCTCCCCGCACACTGACGTATATCCTCGTGGTGTTCAATATGGCGCTGAAAGCGGCAGTAAGACACCGGTTGTTGAGGGAGAACCCCATGGACTTCGTGGACAGGCCCCGCAGGGCCAAGAAGAAGAAAATGCGCGTACTCACTCCGAAAGAGATCGCCATACTGGAAGATGCCGCGCGGGACTCTTTTCTCTGGCCGGTCGTCTGCATGGCCCTCTATACCGGAATGAGGCGCGGCGAGATCTTAGCTTTGCGGTGGCCGGACGTTGACCTGGAAAAGAGAATTATCAACGTGAAACACTCGATGCAGAGGATTATCAGGCGAGGCATCGTATTCAAAGAACCAAAAACGGAGGCCGGATGCAGGACGGTAGAGATCGGCCCGACAGTCATCTCCGTGCTCAGGCAGGTGCGAAGAGAACAGTTGGAACACCGGATCGCGTACGGTCCAGATTACCAGAATCATGATCTGGTATTCTGCCAGGTGAATGGAAAACCGCTCGATCCACATCATATGTCCAGACGCTTCCACCGCCTGGCCACAAGCATAGGATTGAACGGTTTCCGGTTCCACGACCTGCGCCATACTCACATCAGCTACCTGGTAGCGCAGGGTACGCCGTTATCTACAGCCCAGGAGCGGGCAGGACACGGAGACCTTGCTTCCACGGTTATCTACACCCATTCCGTACCAGGCAAGCAGCGTGAGGCCGCGGATCGCTTCGAGATCACCTTCGGCAGAAATCCGGCAGAAATGCCCCCTCAGAATATCTGAGGATTCATTGACGGGAGCCGTGAAATCCTTGCGGCTCCTTATTTTTTTACTGGTGAGCCATCGGGGACTCGAACCCCGGACACCCTGATTAAAAGTCAGATTGACATCTGTATCATATGATCTCATTGATACTTATAATGTCCATTTAGCAAGGGTTTCAGGGAATTCCCTTGCCACTCAAAGATCGTTTTCTGCCACGTTTGGGCAGATGAATGGAGGATACTCTCCACTCTTCCCCAATCGCCCCAGGATTCGATTTAAGCAGGGGTAAATCTCCCGGACATACCTAGGTCCAAAAAGGAGAAAACCCCCAGCGATTTGCCGGGGGTTTCAGGTGATGCTGCCTAGAACAACATCAATACTCCTTCTACACGTGGTAGGCGAGCTATAAAACCTTAGACCTCCATCCCCGCCGCCTTCCTCACCTCATCGGCCAGGCGATGGAACTCTTCCCGCGCCTCCGGGTCTTCCGTCGATCCGTAACCCGCGGCCAGGAACCGGATGATCTTCTCCGCGTCCTCCTCGCTGATCTTCTTCACCCCCCAAAAACCTTCATTCCCGTAGCTCTCATTGTCGTCAAACCGGACGCCATTCTTGTACTGGTAGATGTTCGCCCTGCTGCTCTTCTTCCCGCCGGACCAGGCATAAGTCTGCCAGAAGTGCTTACAGGCTCCCCGGCGGGCCATCTCCTCCACCACGGAGTAGGAGCCGTACACCCCCGCGTTGTAGCCGTTGATCTGGCCGTCAGCCGCACGTAAGTAATCCTCGATGGCGCTGTAGTCAGCAGGTTGGGCATCGTAATCCACCGCGAAATAGATGGCGGTCCCCAGGGGTTGTCCGACGAGTTTCGCTTCCTGGAGGGCTATGCCGCCGTCAGTCAGGCCGGCCAGCGCCCCATCCTTTGGGCGGTTCGCCCCGGTCTCGAACACGCTGCCGATCCTCATGCCCGCGGCGGTGATCACGGCCACTTCTTCCTTCGTAAGGCGCTTCCAGGTGTATTTAGGAGGCACCACATACCTACAGGCGAACTGCATCCCCTCTGAGGCGAGTTTCCTCGCCTTTTCCGCGGTCAACGGCGCGGCGCAATCAATTCCCTTCACTGGCCCCGCCCCCGGTTGTCGTAGTCCATTGGTAGGAAAATTGATCCTTCAGCAGTCGCAGGGTAGATTCGATCAGGCCCTGGATCTCCCCGGATGTGACCTGTAGACCTCTTGCCGCAACCTGGGCCGATAGCCATTCGGCGGCCTTGTCGTACTTGTCCTGCCCGTGCAGATCCTTGTACACCTGCTCGACGAACTGGACGGCAATCGCGGCCAGATCCCGCTTGGCCTCAAGCTCTTTCTGTACTTTCTTCATCCCCTCGATACCAAGCCGTTTGTTCACTAAGGCGATTATCCAGCCCACCAGGGCCGGGATCAGAAGTGCCGACACGTTGAGCCCGATTTGGATCAATACGTTGTTATCCATATTTCTCCTCTCTGACGTGTGCGGGCGTCACCCCAATTGAAATACTTACCTTTTTATGACGAGATTAAATATCAGCAGGATCAGGGCCAGGACCAGCGATCCCAATACCCCGTACAGCCAGGCGTTGAAAGCGTCGATCTTCTTCTCGATCCTGGTCAGAGTGCCGTTCTGCGTTTTCTGCCATCTTTTTAGATCCTCGACCGCAGTAGACAATTCCCCGAACTCCCTTTCGTGAATACAGATATGATCCATTGCCTCACACTCCCCGATTTGGTATAATTTCCTTGCAGGCTTAAACGGTGTTGCCACACCGCCCCGCTTCCCGATTGGCGGGGGCCTGCCTCCTCAAAAAGACCAGCAAGTCTATGAGATAGTATCTACATTATGACTATGTTGACCGCTTAGTGATGTCGTATAACTAGCTGTCCCAATCATTACAGTGTGGGTATGATCTGGTTCTATATCTGTTGATAATCCGCTTGTCGAAGCACCCGCGAAGTTCAATGCCCCAGACTCGGTCATCTGAATTAATACACTTGATCCAGCAGGCCCCTCTATCGCTAGATCATTAGATGCCTGGGTATTCGATATGCTTCCCCGTTCAGTACCTTCCTGGTAAAAGATGATCCTTTTTTCCAGGTTAGCACCGGTCATCTTGGGGATCGTCATGGAAAGATTGCCACCGCTATCGTAAAAATCGATCTGATCATCGTGGATAACGGTCCTTGCTCCGGAGACGGCAGACTGTATGTAGGAGCCGGTGATCGAGCCGCTGATCACGGTTAAGCCCGTTGCCTCGGCCAGCCCCGCTAGAGATACTCTAAATGGTGCAGTAGCGAAGGCCGTAGAGCCCAGCCACAGGCCATCGGTGCCGTTTGCGTTGAAGGTATTACTCCCAGTTCCAATAGCTATCGAGCCGCCTAAGATAGATGATCCGATGATCTGCGAGGCCAAGACAAAGCCACTGAATGTACCATTCCCAGACACATCAAGGTATATGGCATCTGTCCACGTTCCGGTTGCTGTATCACCTTTTTGGATCTTTATACCGTCCGTCGCGTTCATTATCGCCCGTGCTTTATTGTCTGAACGCGTCGCTACGAACCCCAAATCGGGGCCGATAGAACAACCGTTATAAACATTGTCCTTGCTCACGCTGGTTGTTTGTATCTGTGTGAGCGTGTCGGCCAGATCATCGACCCAATTTCCGATTGATACCGTCCCCTGCATACGCTGGTTCACGTCATGGGATTCCTTGACTATCCTGAGCGACACATCAAGATTCAGATCCTCATCAAAGACCCTTACCGTATCGCCAAGCTCGTAGTATTCAAAACTGCTCACACCGGCAGCGATAAAACCTTGCTCATATTCTAACTCGGCCACAGATATCTCATAACTTATCATGGGCAGTCCGGAAACCTTTGTGCGGTTGTCGGTTATCCGCTTCGCGTCTACGAGATTTTTGCGATAGCGGAACTGCACACCCCGATCCGCGCCGCGTCTGGTTAGCAGGGATACCTGATATTTATCCCACTTCAATTCGCCACCATAAAGCGCGGCTAAGTCCATCATCAACTGACGGGCATTGGTAGATTCGTTGACGCTGATCGTCTGACTGGTGGTAATTTCAACTGTGCCGACGGTAAACCCCGTCCCGCTTAATACAGTAGTCGCCGTGGCAGAAAATTGACCTGTGGCCGTAAATCCTGCGGTAAAGTTGGCAGATAGAAGATCATAACTCACATGCTCGCAGGTTGTATTGATAAAAATTCCGTCTGTTGTGCGCTCTTCTTCGGTGTAGACAATGTTGAAATAATTATCTTCCACCTCGACCTTATTCTGATAATTTACATAATTTGACTTGTCATTATCAATTACGGTGGTAAAATTGAAAGTATATTCCCTGTTTAGTTCTTCTGAAATGATCGGAGAAGTCACGTTTTCAAGGAATGCCAGGGTTTGATTTGAGGAATTTAGAATTTTGATCATATTTTCACCTCAAAGGAGTCTGATTTATCACTATCTATGGAGGCGATAAAATGAAGTGTATCCATTGCGGTTATAGTGGTGATGATTTTGTTCCATTGGTATTAGATCCTGAGAGTGAAACCATATTATTAATTTGTCCTGATTGCAAGCAATTAAATACAAAAAAACACAATTAATATAATTCTTCTACTATTAATTCCCTGTAGTCACAAGTTGCATTATTAGCATCGCTACTGTACCACTTGATTTCTACTGTGTGACTACCAGCAGCAACATCTACTATGGCGGAAATACTAACAGGTGTTGCATATCCGGTTGCACCCCAAGATCTGGGACTTTCAGCAATTGCACCGCTATCAACATACAATAATGCTGTTGCAGCGCCAGCAGTAGTTTTACTGCAACTTCCGGTAAAGGTTATTTTTAATTTGGATGCCTTGGTTGTTAATGTTTCTGTCATACCAGTCAACAAAACAGGAGTGAGAGAACTGGTTGAATCTGCGGAAGCAGATTTAGCATTTACGATCTGTCTGATGGTTCGCCGCTGTAAACCGCTATCATAAATTTTTCCATCATATGTTATAGCATGCAGATTATCCAGAATAGGGATTGTTTCTCCATCACCTGTGCTGTATGAATAGAACCAGTTTCCGGCAGTTCCCGAAATTCCCCCGATACTCCTGCCCGGTGCAGCCATTATGGAACAACTATAAAATGAGTTTTCTCCAGGGGCCCAGGCATTAGCCCCGGAACATTGAGCAAAATATAACCCCCAACCCGATGCATTCAATCCGGTCTGTTGAGTATAAACCTCATAAAAACTGTTGTTATCGGCAAATCCCAAGTAAAGTCCGTAGGAAGCAGCCACATCCCCGGCATAATTGAAGTAGCAATCTATAAACACGTTTGAACTCTGTCCCATGAGATCGGTTATGCCCACCATGACAGCGGAGGTGCCACTGTTCTGGGCTGTCACATGAACATGAGCAAATTGGTTCCAGTTATTATAACCATCAATCATTAGAGAGGCGATAGCACCAGGAGAAGGATTTACCCTAGGGTTGCAGATTGATAGATAATCAAATGTTGAATTAAATGTACCTATCAATGAGAGTCCGCAATCAGCAAGGTTGTTTTCATTTATCCGCATGTTGACAAGTTTTCCAGCATACATACCGTTAAACTGAATCATCGTTCCGCCGGCAGCACCGCCCCAGATTATCTCGGTGCCCGCGGTCATAGTTGTATTGCCTATTCCGGCTCCCGATCCGATCAATTGAATTTGCCTAGTCGTGCTCCAGGCTATCGTGCCGCCGACTATGTTTCCATCGCCAATATTCAATTTACTGGAAATCAGATACTTTCCCGTTGGAAAGAATATGATCCCGCCATAGGCTGGGAGTGCCGCTATTGCCGCTTTTATGGCTGTGGTATCATCGGTAATGCCATCACCGACAGCATCATAATCTTTTACATTATAAATAGCAAGATTATCTATTCTCTCGCCTAAATAGCTAAAATTATCATTCAGCGGTTGTGCCTGTATTTCTCCAGTAATTGGTGTTAAGGCCATGTCATCACCTACTTTCCTGCTATTGTAGCCGTTATAATCGCCGACACTCCGGTTGACTGCAATTTAGCATACCTAGCCGCTGTCTGTGTCGAATAGTGAAACGATGACGATGTTCCTGCCGTAATCGTCGCGGTCGCCGCAGTGTAATATGCTGAATTGTCCTGAGATACCAGAAGATTCAGCGTGATCGAAGCAGTATTGGTGATCGATCCGAAATAACTGATGTTGTAGCAGTATTGCAGATCGACAGCGGTCGAAGTCGCCCCCGATGAAATTGTCGCGCTTGCACTCCACGTGTTGTTTGCCGAGCCTACAACCGGGACAGTAGATACATTGACCGTAGCATTCCCCGATATAGTGACCGTTGCCGTGCCGGAAATAACTGCTGTTACAGTTCCTGATATGGCCACAGTCGATGTAGCAGTCAATTGTACGCTGCCAGGACTCGCGCCTGTAAATGTCTCGCCAGCCGAATTGTAATTTATTACTCTTGTCGCTCCATTTATACCCTGTACCTTTTCGTAACTAGACCCATTCCAGTACTCCGGAACGGGGCTTAATGGCTGGCTGCCGTATGCCACGCCTTCCCGAATCAGTGTATCTGCCATCTGATTGCCTCCTTATAGGAATCTGTGCTCCCAACTAAATGTCACTTCAGCATGTGGAGCCACCCCGTAAAAAAAGAAGCCATTGGCTCCTGGTTGAAGATTGAAAAATTCTCCTGAGATTGTCGTCACGTAATTTGCGCCATTCAAAGCCACCTGCATCAGGTCGGAATCTATTTCCAGCGTGCTTGCCGTGATCATTCCGCTGATCGTGAGTTCCGCGCTAACTGTTTCCTGGTATATCTGGGGATTGATCACATCGCCAAATATCGTTATGGTAAGCGGTGTTTCAGCGGTGCCGTAGTTATACACGCTTGCCATGTGCGGGTTGTATGACCAACCAAAACCGCACCACTCCCGCGAGTCTGGATTCCTCACATTGAAATACGGCGACAGAAAATACCAGTCGTAGACTGTGCGGAAGTTGGGATAGATCAGATCGGTATCATAACTGTAACCTGTATCATACTCATATGTTGCATCATAGGAACCGAGAGTGGCTAGATCGTATGCAAATGGTTCACATTCGAACTGCACGGTCGCCTCGCCTTGCGTAAAAAGGTTCTGCAGACCGATTGTAGAGTATATCTTGCCGATGTAATACTTTGTTGGCTCATCATCGAAGATGAGATTTTTCATGCCAGTAAAACCACTCAGCCAAGCCGCTATAGTCCGTGCACGGGTCCTCAGTTCTGCGAAGCTGGTGCCGACATATTTCAGGTCAACCTCGATAATTCGCTTATCGAAAGTGTTATCTCCGAAGTCATAGACACCGTGTCTACCAGGAATAATTAACTCCCGCGGGCGTAGGGCGGGCAGGAGCGGACGATTGACGGACTTTGCCACGATGCCGTAAGTGCGGCTATGGATGCTGTTATAGGTGAAGCCGATCATGTTGCATACACCACCCCGCTGGCCCTGGCTTTGCTTTGTTGCAGGTTATAAAACTCCCTGGCAAGCGCTTTTATATCGGCCTCATTTTTTATCACGAAAGTATTGCCGGTTATCATTCCTTCGTAATTGTTTGTTGCTCCGGCCATTGCTTGGTTATTCGGTATCACCTGGCTGCCTTTCGGCAAATTCAGCAGTTCTGGGCCGTGTTCTCCGACCCATGCGGCACCGCCACGCCAGTTACTTGTGCCACTGGCAAGGTGTCCGACCGCGCTACTGGCTGCCGCTGATCCTGCCGCGGCTCCTTTGCCGATGTTCGATATGGCCGTTTTGATGCTGCTTGCTATATTCTTTACTTTGTCTACGATGCCAAAAAGCAGATCTGCCGCTTTCCCCGGAATTGACTTCACGAAGTCGATTATGCCGTCATATATGGTCTGCCCCAGCTTCTGCGCTACCGTTAATATCTCCGGAACTATAGCAACAAACTTATCCTTCATGGCTACCAGCCAGTTCCAGGCATTCTGAGGCAGATTTTTGAAGAAGTCGATTATCCCATTAAAGATGTTCTGCCCTGCCGTTTGCGCTTTTCCGCTCACATCCGTTGACCATACTACAAATCTGTTTATCATTTCCTGCAACCATTTCGCTATATTTCCAGGCAGATCCGCAAAGAATTGAATTAGCTTCGGGAGACCCTCTTTTACGGCAGTGATCATGAACCCGATACCGTACCCGATCCAATAGGGGATTTTCACGAAGAATAGATCCCAGAGAAATACTTGTATCCGTCCAGGCAGTTCTGAGATAAACGTTACGAATTGATTGAATTTTTCCGGAATGGTCTTAGTAAAGAAGTCAGTTATGCTGGCCCAAATCTCTTTTGCTTTGGCGCTAATTGTATCCCAATTTTTGTAAAGAAGTATCCCAGCGGCAACAAGCGCGCCTATAGCAAGCACAACTATTCCTATAGGGCTTGTTATAAATGCCAGAACAGCGGCAAAAGCAGTGGCAACTCCGGTAGCTATTCCGGTAACGGTTGTCCATATACCCGTAGCGATTGTCATTGCATTTAACGCCAGCGAATATGCGCCGAAGGCTAACGCGGCAGTGCCTATCCCTGCTGCTAAAGCCAAAATTACATCCTGATTTTTGACAATAAAACCAGTCAGGGCAGATATGCCGTTTGATAAAATTCCTGCCGCAGCGCCTACCTGATAGATCCAATATTCCCAACTGCCAAAAAGAGCTTTGGGGTCCCCCTCTCCCTTGAAGCCATCAATAACAAGCATAACTACATCCCGTATCTTTCCAAATGCTTTTGTGGAAACATCTTGAATTGTCGGTATCTTGCTGCTAAACCATGTCGCGACACTACCAAGAACCGGAAGCAAGAAGTTTCCAAGCACCTCTTTCATATCGCCCCAGGCGTTCTTCATGGCGATGATAGAGCCCTCTGTCGTGTTGCGCGTGGATTCTGCCAAACCTCCGAAGTTTTGGCCCAGCACCTCGACAAGTGTTGCCGCCCTCTGCGCCTCGTTGCCGGTCTTAAGAATTTGGGCCTGGGCATCTGTAAATGATACCCCTACTCTGCTCAGCGCCCCTGTATTACCCATCATGGCCTTGCCGAGAAGGTTGCCGGACTGAATCATCTGCTCCTGAGAAACATTGGCCCCATAGGTAGCCACGGCGAGATCCTGAAAAGCAGGCGTTAGTTTGGCTATAGTATCGGTGCTTAGCTGAAACGTGGCAAGCTGAGACTGGCCGGCAATAGTTACCTCATCCCCGATTGTGGTGAGATTCTGTTGCGTAGCGGCCAGTTGCTTTAAGGCTGTTATCTGTGCTTCTGTGGTGCCTGGAACGTTTTTCGCCAGTGTCTCCAGGCGGTTTTCGGCTTTGATTTGTTCCTCAGCAGCTTTAGTCAAATCCTTGATTCCAGATACGATGCTCTTGACAGCGAAGCCGGCGGCAAGAACCCCGCCAATTTTTGTAACTATACTGCCAAGGCCAGTAAGTTTGCTGCCCGCCTTCTCAACTCCATCCTGCAAACCTCTGGTATTGGCGTCAATTTTTACGAGCAATGTCCCGATGTCTTCGGTTGCCATGGTATCACCTCACAGGCCGACTTGATCGACGTAGACGCCATTCAGGACCTCTTTCTCTTCCGGATATTTGACCTGTTGCAACATTTCCTCGTAAGAGACAAAATTATCTTTGCTCATGTAAGGATAGCTTGTCAGCCATATTTCCCAGACCTTCTGCTCCAGTTCCTTTTCCCTAAGCTTCAAAAACTGGGCCATGAAGTCAGGAATCTCCATGTCGAGGACAAAATCAATGCTGTGGTAATTGCGTAAGATGGAATCATATAGTTCTGCTGAATCTATTTCACAAGCGACTTGAAAAAAGGGAGGTTCTTCTCTCCAAAAAGCTCAGTGAGTAGGTTAATGAAGTCTGGAAGAGGCATATCCGCGATCTCATCCGTGGATTTTCCTTCTAGACTGCCAAGAAAAGCAAACAAATCCTGTTCGACCTTGTGATAATTCTCAAGAACACCTAAGAGCAATT
>JAQUQK010000037.1 GCA_028716125.1 Thermoplasmatota archaeon
CGCATATCTCGGCTCGACGATTTCAGCGCCAGTGCGCATTTCGTAGCCGTCCTTTATCGCTTCTGCAAGATGTTTCCCGATGTTTAATGTATTGATTTTCGACTTTATGAGTTCTGCGGGCTTTGTGAATTCCCTCTTGATTTCCACGAAGTAGCGCCCATTCTCCACATACGGCTGGCGAACGGTCATCGAGTTGCTCTTCCATTTTGCGATGAATTTCTCGGCATTTTCCTTTATTTTTTCCGGCGGGCCGCCGTGGATTACCGTCCTGGAAATTTCAGGCGCTTCCAGCTCAATCAGCGCAGTGATTTTGTCGTCAACGAAATACGCAGTTCTCTTGACCTTGAAATCCCATTCCTCGCAGAGCTTTGCAATTGTGGCGGCGCATTTCCTTACCTGCGGGAATAATGTGTCGGCAACTAAATCCACCGGACGGCTGAAGCGCACTGTAATGAATGTTGAGTTAAGGCGGTTTTTCAATTCCTCTTGCGCCATCGGCTTGATTGGATTAGGGAAGAAGAACTCCATTTTGGGGTTTGCAAGATATTTCTTGCAGGCATTCACGAAGAACAAAAAGTTCTCGCGCGAGAGAGCAGATGCCACGTTGCGGTTCGGGTCAACCGGATCTATGAAAGTTAGCGCAGAATCGAACCACGGATGCTTGACTTTTTCAAGCGCGATTGTTTCGCCTTCCTTCCAGTTGGCGCACGCGTCTATTGTTTTTTGGAAATTGCCGTATTTCAGCACGATGATTTCGCAAAGATAGCCGGAAAATCCCTGTATTTCCTCTTCAGCGCCGTAAACTCCTATCCCTTTCAGGAATTGCTTGAAGAGAAGGATTTCGAAGCGCTGGCCTTCCTTCAAATGCTTCAGGACGTATTCTGTGTGGAACGGCGTTCTGTCAACGGCGGACAGTTTTTGGCTTGCGTCCGATACTTCGAAGCACGGGACTACGTCAGCGTCGTATCCTTCAAATTTTCCGTGAGTGTATGGGTGTTCGGCGTAGCGCAGTTCGATTTCAGAAAGGATTGCCTTGCCGATTGCAAGTCCGGATTCTTCCAATTTCTCGCGCGTGGTGTCCTTTGGAAATTGTATGAAAACGTCAATGTCCGGCTTTGTGCGGATGTATGTTCCCTTTGCAACGGAGCCGACGAGCATTGGCTTTGCGCTTACGCCTAGTTTTGCAGATTCCTCTTTTATGCGCTTTGCCAGCTTTTCGGCTGCGCCCTTGATTCTTTTGTCCTCTTCGGGCGATGGCGCGATTTTAGCTAGAACCTGCTTTCGGATTTCCTCTTGGCTTTGCTTCATTGTATCCCGAGTATCTGATGCCGAAATAAATAGCGATTGCCGCCACGAGAAGACCGCCGACGACGTCGGTTATCCAGTGAATTGCCAGGAAAATGACGCCGAAAATGACGGACGCGGCATAAATAACGTTGATTATGAAAAATTCCCTTCCGTAGCGCCCCTTGCCTTCCTTCCAGTAGTAATATGCGAAAGCCGCGATTATTACGACCATCGCGGTGTGGAGGCTCGGGAAGCAGTTGTTCTCTGTCGTGACCTTGTACCAGTTTTCCTTTATGCCGTCGAAAACTGAAAGCAGGGCGGTTTCCCTGCCGTATGACGTGAACACGTTTGTCACTGGCATGAAAAGGTAGAACGGCAGCGAAATGGCATACATTGAAAGATAAGAAGCCGCGATGCCTTTGAAGAGGCGCGACCCTGAAAACAGCAGCAAAAGCGGCACGAAGCCGATCATGATTGGGTGAACCACAATATAGACAACTGAAAGATATTTTGAAACTGCATTCTCAAGCGAGCCGCTTGCGTCTATGGCGCCAAAAACTGTGCCCCAGAACCGCCCCTCGTTGTGCTGGAAGAATGCCGTGAGGACGGTTTCTCCGCCAAAAAGCCGGTTTGCGATTCCTGTAAATGCCTGGTCAAAATATACTTCAGCGATTTGAAGGCCGAGCATCGTGAAAAGGAGCGCCACTGCTGCCCATTCCGCAAAAGCCCTGCCAAACCCGAAGCGCCACCCGTTTTTCAGGTTGAAGAGCGCACCTGCCTGCTCTTTTGGAAGGAAAAGCCAGCATGCGATGAAGTAGAATGGAATTGTGATTAATAGCGCGATTTGAAAGTTCATTTGTTTTCGTCTCCTTTTGTTTCTGCGCCCTTGCCTTCTTCTTTTCTTCTTTTCGTTTTGATCTTCGAGCCGCATTCCGGGCACGTCTCTCGCGGCGCTTCATATTTCCTATGGCATCCGCTGCAAACGTAATCCCAATGGAATACGGATTTTATTCCCTTCATCTGCATCGAAACATAAGGAACGCCAAGCGATTTTGCAAGATTTTGGATTGAGTAATCGTCGGTAAGCACAGTCGCCCCTTCGCCAAGGTCAAGCGCGAGCGCCAGCACTTCGGCGTCCGTTTCCGATATTCGCGCGGCGTCTCCTGTTTTGCCCGCCAGTTCCTTGACCTTTGCCATTGATTCGGGCGAAGGCGCCTGCACCTTTATTTTCGCTTCCAGGTAGAAGTCCAGCTTCCTGCGCATCCGACCGCCGGGCCGCATTTCCTCAAGAACGGACGGCGTAGTGTAAAGCGCACCGTCTGGAAACTCGCGCCCGGACAGGAGCGCGGATGTGTCTAGGACGAACCGCTGCATCGTTCCTGCATCGGCTCCCTGGTTATTTCTGTTATGGGTCGTATAAAAACGGTTGCATTAAAACAACGCAGGCGGCAGCCTTTCTCCTTTTTAAATTTGATTACGAAAAGTATTATAAGGGCGTAATCTACTCACATGTGGTCTCAATGAGACTTAAAGTGGATTGGTGATGATATGAAAATGAAGTTTGCAGCTTTGCTGCTGGTAGGCCTGATGGTCTGGGGAGCGATGGCTTTTGCTGATTTTGCCAATGCTGGAAGTGAGCAGACTCCGGAGGTCACCGACCCCGAAGGAGACGCGTCAACACTCACCACGCAGGGCACCCAGTATTTTGATGTGCTTGCGGCATGGTTTGATAGTGATGGAAAGAACCTAATCACAAGTCTAAAAATTGCAGACCTTACCGGAGTTGGATCGCAGGCCAACCTCATGGCTGGAGGCGACGGGGCTGTTTATTATGTGAGATTCACAATCAAGGACAAGTCATGGTTCACAAGCATGTCTGTGACTGCAACTGGCACAACCAAATATGACTATGGGTATGTTGACGCGACTCTCGGCAACTCTGTTGTTGGAAGCATTGAAGGCACATATACAAATGCCGCCCCTGGCATAATAACGATGAAAGCCCCGCTCGGCAATTTTGGATTGAAAAAGACAGGCGCCCTGACCGACACACAGGGAGAAACTGACATATATAGAGGCGTTCCTGAAGAAATTATAACTGGCGGCTTGGTCAATGTCGCGGATGACACTGAGATGGGCAAGGATTATACATTGGGTTCATCGCCAGAAACGGCTAATCCGGCCGTAGAGTTCTCGTTTGATGGAACGGTTGAGGCTCAGATTGGTAAAACTGCCAGCTTTGATGTGATTGCCACCAACACGCAAAACATTTCCGCCTCGATTACCGTTTCGGCCAATATAAGCGAGAACTGGGTCATAAGCCCAATTTCCACACAGATAACTGTTGATGCGAAAGGCAACCAGACCATCACATATACAGTAACCGCGCCAGCATCCGCCAAAGTCGGCGATACTGCGACGATAACAATAACCGGCGGAAAATCGCCGCTTGTCGTAACGGTCAAGGCAGTAAGCGAGCCGAGCAATGGCGGAACCGGCAAGACTCCTGGCTTTGAAATGCTCGGCCTGCTTGGCGCAATCGGCGTTGCCGCGGTTCTACTCAGGCGCAAGAAGTGAGTGTTTTTCTCTCGTTTTTTTCCATTTCTTTTCGATTTTTTTTTATTTGCCTTGATTTCTAAAACTCAAACTCCCTTTCCCCGAAGTCCACGGCAGGGCATTTTCCTAAACACTCCGCACAGTGCGCGCATTTCTCCGGGACTATTCTCACGCGCCCCTCTTTAATCTCAAGCGCCCCCGTCTTGCATCTTCCAATGCAGACGCCGCAGCCGACGCAGTTAAGGGCGCGAAGGATTATTTGCTTGATTTCGTCAAGAGTCCTGCGCACTTCTGCCTCGTCCTTTCCTTTCACCGCGACATAGCCTTCTTTCTGGATTGTAATGTTCTTGCCGATTCCCGCGATTGCGGTGCAGACGTCGTATTCTGGTGCGCCGATTGCATTAAGGAGATTTGCGATGCGGTCGAGGTCAAGGGGCGCGTTGAATACTCCTTCGATTGAGACGCCGCCGGTGCACGGCTGGTAGCCGGACGCGGAATAGAATTCCAACGGCTTTTTGTCGTTTTGCGCGGCTCCCTCTTTGCGCAGCTTGATTTGGTTCTTGTCCACGATTTCCTTTATCATCGGCGGCATTCTTCGCCAGCGCCAGACTCCGAATTTTATCCAGTCGTCGGAATAGCCGAACTTGTCCGCATGCTTTTGCAAGAGAGATTTCAAGCGCCCGAAATCGGGGCCGTTTTCCATTTTTGATATAAGGTCAAATTCCGCCATGTCGGAGGCAGGGCAAAGCCAGCAGCCGATTCTGTCAAACCCTTTTTCATAGAGAGGATTCCAGAGTTTACCGCCGCCAAACTCTTTTTGCTTTGCAAAGAGATAAAGCCAAACGTGAAGCGCGGTCCAGTTCTGTATCGGGCTTGCGCCAATCTGCCCCGGCACCCAGGGATTGCTCCATACTTTTCCCTTGCTTGCGCGCTGTTCTGATTCATACCTGCGCTGCCCGATGAGCGACAGAACGCCATCGGGAAAACCGCTTTTTATCATCTGCGTGACAGGGCCAAGCTTGCAGGTCTTGCAGCACCAGCGGAAATCGCGCCCCGGCGGGCCGAAGAACTCAACGGCTTTCCAGAACTTGTCGCCTGCGTCCGATTCAATAATTTCAAGCCCAAATCTTTGCGCCGCGTCGCGCACCGACTGGCGCGTCTCGTCGAATTCAAGCCCGGTGTTTATGTAAAGCATCTTCGGCTTGAATCCTGCGTCGAGGGCAAGAAGAAGCGCCGCAAGGCTGTCTTTTCCTCCTGAAAATGAGACTGCGAGCGGCTTTTTTATTTCCTGCTCCACTTCCTTGATGAAAGCGACCGATTCACGAACTTTGCTTTGCATTATCTCTTTGTTCGCTTCGAGCACTTTTTCCCAAGTGGCTGGCGCTGCCAGTGCCGGTGCGCTTTTTGCTTTTCCGTCGTCAAACCAGCGCGTCTTTGTACCGACTCCGCGCGAGAGTGCGCGCATCTGTTCGGTGCTCATTTTCGAGACGCCCGTTGCAAGAATTTTTCTGTCTGGATCGATTAGCAGCACTTCGTCGCCTGGGGAAATTTCATCACTCGCGCTTACAACTCCGGGGCCGAGAAGATTTGCGCCCTGCGATATCGGGCCGACTGCGCCCTTGTCCGCGACAACGATTCCACGCGTCGCATTTGGAAGAATTATTTTCGCGGCTGAAATGCGCGGTAGGAAAGCCCAGAGCAATTTTTCCACATCAAAGCGGATGGCGCCAAAGACCTCGCCGCCAAGAATCACTTCGTCCATGCGGTCGATGGCTGGAATTTTGTTAAGAATGAAAACTGCGCCTTCTGGCAAAAGGGCTTTTCCGCAACCTTCGCCGAATTGCGCGTCGATTGTTTTTGTGATAAGCTGCCTGTCGAATTCAAAGCCAGGGCGTATGTCTCCCGGAGGGGTGAGTTCAACTTTTTTCGTCTCGCTTCCACACTCTGCGCATTTCCTTCCAAGCACGGGAACGCCGCACTTTTCGCACCAGCGGAGCACGAGTTCGCCAAGAATCACTTGAGCCATTTACTCGCCTCTTGTTGAGCGCTCTATTCCTTTAACAAGCGCAACCACCGCATCGTTGTATGGCGTAGGAACGTCGTGTATTTTGCCGATTCTGGAGATTTCTCCGTTTATGCTGTCTATTTCGGTGCGCTTTCCGCGCTCGATGTCCTGAAGCATGCTGGATTTGTTTGCCGCGGTTGCTTGAATGACTTCAATGACCTTTGCGGTTATGCTTTCGGGAAGCTTGATTCCTCTCGCATCTGCGACTGCGGCGCTTTCTTTTGCAATCGATTCTGACAAACGCGCCAGTTTTTCAACTTCCAAAATTTCGCCGTTGCGCAGTCCGGTTATTGCAGTCAGCGGGTTTATCGCCGAATTTATCACGGCCTTTGCCCAGATGTCCTGCGTAATGCTTTCAGAAATTCTGCAGGGCAGGCCCGCGTCGTTGAACATTTCTGAAATTAGCGCGATTTCATTTTCGTACTCTTTTGCCGCTGCAGGGCTTGCTGTTCCAATTGTAGTTTCGCCCTTTCCTGCGTGCTCGATATGCCCCGGCTCAATGAAAGTCACTCCGTGAGCTGTGATTCCTAGAAGGACATTCTTTTCGGGAACATGCTTGCGCAAGGCATCAAAGTTTGTAAGTCCGTTCTGGATTGAGAGAAAAAGCACTTTGCTTCTGAGTTTTGCTGGAATTGAAAGAACTGCTTTTTCCGTGTCGTGCGCTTTTGTTGTTATTATGATCAAATCGAATTTCTCGTCTGGAATTTTCTTGGCGGCCCGGACTTCGAAAACGCGGTCTGTGATTCCAGAAACTTGGAGGCCCGCAGCGTTCATCGCCTCGACGTGCTCTTTTCTTCCTACCAAAACCACGTCGCAGAACCTTGAAATGAATGCGCCGAGAAGCGAGCCGATGGCGCCTGCACCAACAATAGCGATACGCATTATGTAAGCCATTTGAGAACGGGAGGGAATCGGATAAAAAGATAAAAACCGTGTTGTACGTTCTTTGTTGTACTTTTTGTTGCAGGATTACGCGTTCTTCCCGGTGAGGACCATCGTCTGGATGACTTGGTTGTCCTTGTGGACAATTCTCAGGAGGTCGGCTGGTCCTATGACCGTCATGCGCGGGCGCGCTGCCTTGCCGAAGATATTTTGGAAGAAGCCGTGCTTTGCTTCAGCGGAATAGCTCTGTATCTCAATTCCTATGAACGTTTCCGGGTCAATCTCCATCATGGTGCGCTCGATGAGTTTTGTTTGCTCGGCTGGTGTAAGTCCATATTCAAGGACGAGAATCTTTCCCACTTTGACCTCATTTAGCACGAATGTGATTTTTTCCTCGCCTGCCATTGCATCGAGCATCTGCTGTGATAATAGATTTATGTTGACGCCGTTGCTCCTGCGCGGTGCAGCTGGTGTTGGATTCTGTGCAATTGGCTTTGCCATCTGTGCCGCCGGAAGCGGCTGCGCCTGTGGCAGCGGCGTTAGAATTAGCGCTTGAGTTGGTGCGGGGGGTGCTGGCGCCTGCTGAATTATCGGCTGTGAAGGAGAAGAGATGCTTGCCGCGGGTGGCTGCGCTTGCTGCTGCGGCTGCTGGCCATTCTGCTTCCCGCCCAATATCCACTCTACCTTGCCGCGGATGTCTTCGGCCATGTTATCACCGGAACTCCTTGATTATCCTCTTGTAAAGCTGGTCCATGTTGTGGCCGGACATTGCGGATATCGGAATCACTGGGTGCTGGGGGAACGCGGATTTGAGGCTTGCGGGGGATGCGTTTGGAAGGTCGATTTTGTTTGCCGCAATTACCACTGGAAGCTTTCGCGCCTCTATGTTGCCGATTAGTGTAATGTTGACTTGCGTGAATGGGTCTTCCGCCGAATCCATGACAAGAATTATGCCATCGACTTCGTCGAGCCAGCGGATTGCCTCTATTACGCCTTCTGTGGCTTCCTTGGCGCGGCGCTTTGAGTCTTCCTCATTCATTCCGAAATCCATGAATTCGTGGTAGTCTATCTTTGTGGCAATTCCTGGAGTGTCAACGACGTCAAGGGATATTGCCCCGCCGCCGTTGTTTATCACTACGTTGGCCTTCTTTTTCACGCGTCGCGTCTCGTGGGGCACGGGCGAAACCGAGCCCATTACCTCTCCAGTCCAATCATGGACTATCCTGTTTGCAAGCGTCGTCTTTCCGGCGTTCGGCGGCCCGTAAAGGCCGATCCTTATCTGCTGCTTGCCCCCAAAAAGACGCTTTATCCATTTTGAAAATAAGCTCTCGCTGGAGCTATCTATGCCTGCCATTTCCCATCCCAGTGGACTATCGATTTTCTACTTATAAAAGTGAGTGTTTGCGAAAGGGGTGGAGTGGTTGCTTGGGTTGCATACCTTTGGGACGCTGATTTGCTGCGGCTACCATTCACCTAAAACATAGACGGCGCCCGTGCATATGCCGGCTGGCGCGTCGACCCTGACAACGTATCTCCCTGCAGGGAAGCTTCCTTTTATGCTAAATGCGCCGCCGATGCCGGCCATGATGCTCTCGGAGGATTTCAGTATCTCGCCTTCTTGTTGTATAGATACGCGGACTGCGCCCACCACATATACGAGCTGCGCACGAACTTGAATGGTCCCGTTTCCTCCCAATTCCATACTTGCTGAAAAACCAGAAAACGGCGTAGCCGTTCCGGAAGAGTTAACTTCCGCTTTTTGGTAGCTTGCCTCCGCTTCATTTTGGTCTAGCGTCCAGTTGCCAGGAATTTTTCCATTGAAGCTGGTGGCTCCTATTACGCCCACTACCAAGAGAGTTGCGATTAATATTGCAATTGGCGCCAACATCTCTCTTTTCATTTTTTCACTCGCATTCACATTCATATTATTTACCAATAGCCGATGATTTCCATGCTGCCTTCACAAACACCCGCTGTGGCCTCCACATAAATTTCATAGTTTCCTTCGGGATATGGCTGTCTTGAAGTGCGCACGCTGCTCAACCCCACCATAGGTAGCTGCTCGGTCGAAAATGGTTCTCCATTCCGAGTGATTATTATATTTACGGCCCCGACAGCCGCCGTGAACTCTGTATGAATTTCAAGCATCCCGTCTCCGCCAAGAGCAATCTGGGTTCCAAATGATGTTGTCGGCGTTGCCGTGCCGGATGCGCTGGATTCTGCTTTGTTTTCATACTGCTCATATTCATTATACTGTTCGTCTTCGCCCACTATTGACTCTTCCTCGAAATCTACTGAACTCCCGTTTTCTATCGAGATTACTTCTCCAGTATATGCGTCTACCATCGCTGTGACGGCTTGAAGCTCAACGCACCATATTGGCCTGCCTTCTTCCATGGTTAGGTCCCAAAATACGCTGTCCGATGAGTCTGCGGTCGGCCATTCTTTTTCATCCGCCAAGATCTTTGCAACTTCTGCCGAGCCGTATTTCGCGTTCTTTATTGCGTCCGCATTTCCGTAGCCGCTTTCGTCTTCATTCACTATATCCGCAATCAGCATTCCGTTTGCAAGAAGGAGGACTAGGATGCCTTTTCCATTTCCGTAGAATCCATACCCCCACAGAGGCGCCTTTCCGTCGCCTGGGTTGTCGTCGGCATAGACTGTTATCTGAAGCTCGTCATATGTGTAATTGTGGAACGGCTCTACGCCCATGATGTCAACAAGTTGCGATTCTCCAATCTTTTCCTTTGCCACTTTTGCCGCAACATCGATGTTTGCGCTTGAGGATGCGGTTCCGATTTCCCCCGCGCATCCTGAAAATGCCACTAAAAGCAAAAATGCGCATGCCATTACCGCGAAAGTTTTTCTCATATTTCACCTCTTTCCAGTCATTCACTCTCTGTTTAATATCTTTTTGGATATTTCCTCTACGTTTCCTTGTTTTTTGGCGGCCGAGCGCAAACTCGCCCCTTTTCTGTTTGTGATTGCGTCTTATTTCAGGCACCCCTCTTTCAAAGCAGGGATTTTGCGCCTGCGCCGCCTTCACTTTTGCTTGATTTCATCACAAATGCGCTATTTAACTTTCTTGCCGTTTTTGCCTGCTTTTGTTGAACAGAACGCGCTTCTGTCTGTTTTCGGGTAAATCTGGCGCTTTCGGCTCTCGATTCAGAAGCGATTTATACACCGGGGCGATTCGGAGTGGTGATGACTATGGCAGGCCCATTGGAAAACATAGATCTCATGAAGGATGAGATCGTAAAGACGCTCTGCGACATGATCAGAATGCCAGCAATCACCCCGAAGGCCGGCGGCGAGGGTGAAGGTAAGAAGACGGATTATCTTGAGGTGCTCCTGCGCGGCATTGGGTTTGATGAGATTAAGAGATATTCCACGAAGGATTCGACAGGCGCGGACCGCCCAAGTCTTATCGCAATCTTGAAAGGAAAGGACGCATCCAAGACGCTCTGGGTAATGACGCATACTGACGTCGTCCCGGCAGGCGACCTGAAGCTCTGGACCGAGACACAGCCGTTCGAACCGATTGTAAAGGATGGCAAGGTAATAGGCCGCGGCTCTGAAGACAACATGCAGTCGATGGTCGCATCCATATTTGCGGCAAAGGCGCTCAAGATGGCGGGCTTGACCCCGGAATACAACGTCGGATTGTGCCTTGTAGCGGATGAGGAAACCGGCAGCGATTATGGCATAAAATTCCTGATAAAAGAAGGCATTTTCAAGCCCAGTGACCTTGTGCTTGTTCCAGACGGCGGAAACGAAAAAGGAACGATGCTTGAGGTTGCCGAGAAATCAATCGCTTGGATAAAGATAACAACAAAAGGAAAGCAGTGCCATGCATCAATGCCAGAAAGGGGGATAAATGCATTTAAGGCCGCGTCTGAATTTGTCGTGCTCCTGTCGAAGGCACTCCCGAAAAAATACAACGCAAAGGATAAGCTATTCGACCCGCCAAAATCAACATTCGAGCCGACCAAGAAGGAGGCGAATGTCCCGAACGTCAACACAATACCGGGCGAGGATATCTTCTACATCGACATGCGCATCCTTCCCTGCTACAATCCAGACGAGGTTTTGGAATATATCAACACACTCAAACAGATTGTTGAGAAGAAGCGCGGCGTTACAATATCTGTCGAGAAGGTCCAGTATGACAAGGCAGCGCCCCCGACAAGCCCGGATGCTCCGGTTGTCCAGATGCTTGGAGCCGCTGTAAAGAAAATCTACAAGGTCAAGGCAAAGCCCATGGGCATTGGCGGAGGCACTTGCGCCGCGATATTCAGGCGTGCTGGATATTCGGCAGTCGTCTGGTCGAAGATTGACGATACGTGCCATGGCCCGAATGAGTATGCATGGATTGTAAACATACTCGGCGACGCGAAGGTGTATGCAACAATGTACCAGATGAAGTAAGCGCGCCTACTTTCTTTTCTTCCTTTCTTATTTTAATGGTGTTTTTTGTTTCCGGCAAGATTGTGGGTTTTGTAGAAAATCGAGCAAAAATCTGAAAAGGAGAGAAAAACGCTAAATGCTGCTTCCTTAACCAATTGTTATCGTGCAGATATAGTGTTCATTAACAACTGCAAATGGAATAACGCGAACCACGTATTCGCCGAAATTCTTCTTTATTGCATACTCGAATGCTTCCTCGGTGGTAGCGGTGCCGCCGGAAGATGCTATTTCCGCACCTTTGGGATCATAGAACTTCAGATCGAAGTCGCTTGTCTGGGCGCCCCATGTTAGTTTTACGCTGATCTTTGTTTTTGAAGTTATTGGAAGTTTATAATCTATCACGCCCGTGCCCGGTAGGGATTCGATTGTTGGTTCCAAATATCCTGGGTTTGCTCCAGCCTGGACGTCTCCTTCGTAGACGATTGTTTTCTTTTCCGTGGCATTGGCGGTCGAGTTGTTGGCCGAACTGGCATCTGCGCCCGTGCTGATTGTTTCTTCTGTTGCCTCTTTTCCGCCGACGCATCCTGAGAACGCGCATGCCATAAGCAATCCTACTATCGCAAGAGATATTGTTGCTCTCATAGTGACCACTAATGCAAGTATATTGTAAGTTTATTTATATTTTGGAGAGGTGCAGTTCCTGTGATGATGCCA
>JAQUQK010000038.1 GCA_028716125.1 Thermoplasmatota archaeon
GCCTTGCCGATTGCGCTTTCGGGAAAGAATCTGGTTCTTGCAGTTCCTACGGCTTCAGGCAAAAGTCTGGTCGCTTATCTTGCAATGCTGAAATCCGTTCTGGAAAAGGGCGGAAAATGCATATATGTCGTTCCTCTAAGGGCGCTTGCATCCGAGAAATACGACGATTTGAAAAAATTCGAATCTCTTGGAATTCGCGTCACTTATTCAATCGGCGACCTTGACGCCGCGGACGTGCGCCTTGGCGACTACGATATTATAGTATGCACTTCTGAAAAGGCAGATTCGCTTCTGCGCCACAAGACGGACTGGCTCAAGAAAATTTCAGTTGTTGTTGCTGACGAAGTCCATTTGATCAACGATGGCGACAGAGGACCAACGCTTGAAGTCACTCTCGCCCGTTTCCGCCAGATAAACAAGGAGGCGCAGATAATTGCGCTTTCGGCCACAATAAACAATTCGCAAGACATCGCAATCTGGCTTGACGCAAAACACGTGAAAAGCGAGTGGCGCCCGGTTCCATTAAAGTGTGGGGTTTACCTTGACGGCGAAATCTCATATCCAAATAATGGCTCGCGCCAGATTGTGGGCAAGGGAACCGACGATATCGCAAAACTTGTCCTTGACACGATACAGCGCGGCTACCAGGCTATGGTTTTTCTAGGTACGCGCGCAAGCGCCGAGAAATGCGCCGAGGACCTCGCGGACTATCTTGGAAAGAATGCCAATCTGCAGGAATGCGCAGAGCTTGCAGAGGAAATCGATGAGAAGCAGGACGAGCCGACGCGCACAGGCGACCGCCTTGCAGGGTGCGTAAAGAAAGGAACCGCATTCCACCACGCGGGGCTTTCAAATGAGCAACGCAAATTCATAGAGGAGAATTTCAAGTGCGGAAAATTGAAATGCATCACTGCTACGCCAACGCTTGCCGCCGGGGTAAATCTTCCAAGCCACACGGTAATAATCCGCGACCTTTACCGATACGACCCCAACCTTGGGCGCACTCCAGTTCCAGTCCTTGAAATCCAGCAGATGATGGGGCGCGCAGGAAGGCCGCGCTACGACAAGGAAGGCGAAGCGATATTGATTTCAAAAACAGAGCGCGAAGCAGACGCAGTCAAAGAATTTTACATAAACGGCTCGCCTGAAAACATATTCTCTAAACTTGGCAGCGAATCCGCCCTAAGAACGCACATTCTTTCCTCAGTCGCCACCCGATACGTCAAGAGCCGCGAGGAACTAAAGGAATTCATGAACCACACTTTCTACGCGATGCATTCCAGCCTTTGGGGCATTGAAACCACAATAGACAAGGTCATAGAAACCCTCACCGAAAACGAGATGATTTCCGAAAAAGAAGGAAAATTCCACCCGACCCTGTTTGGTGAGCGCGTGTCCGACTTATACATCGACCCGCTTTCAGCAATTTACATGCGAAATGCGATTGCAGCGGCAAAGCCCGATTCGGGCGCGTTTGGCCTGCTCCATGCAGCTTGCGCCGCACCGGACATGATGAAACTATATCTGAGAAAAAGCGACGCATGGATTGAAGACATTATGTTGAACGCTAAATTCCTTTTGCCGGTTCCTGACGACGGCACTGTAGAATACGAATGGTTCACAGCAGAGGTAAAGACTGCATCCCTTATCTGGGACTGGATAAACGGCGAAAAGGAAGAATCGATTGAGGACAAGTACTCGGTCGGCCCCGGCGACATAAGGAACAAGGTTGAAATCGCGCAGTGGCTCCTTTATTCAATGGGGGAGCTGGCGCGCATCTTCAAGCCCGAAATGGTTGCCCCAATAGCAAAAATCACGAAACGCGTGAAATATGGTGTAAAGGACGAACTGCTTCCATTGATTGACATAGATGGTGTTGGCCGCATCCGCGCAATGAAACTATACAGTGCGGGCTTCAAAACTCCTGAAGAGATCGCAAAGGCCGATCTTCTGCAACTTTCAAACATAATTGGCATTGGTCCGGTGCTTGCAAGAAAAATAAAAAATCAAACCAGACTCGAAAGTGAAAAATTCCGTTTCTAGCGATGCAGTATCGCAGAGATCGCCCCGATAACTGCATTGGGCTTTGAGCGCACCTTTTTTCGTTTCGCCGCCTTGTGCGCAATTGCCCACTTGTAGACAGCCATCAGTCGGTCTGCGCACTTCTCCCGCGAATAATTCAGAGCGGTTTTTTTCGCATTTTTCCTGAGCTGCTTCGAGTTTTTCAGAACCCTGACGATGGCGCCTGCGCAGCTTCTCGGGTTGCGCGGCTTGAAAAGGGCGCCGTTTTCGCCTTCCTTTACAAATTCGGGGAGGGCGCGCGCATTCGCCGCGGCGACTGGCCTGCCCGCAGCCATCGCCTCAAGGACCACAAGCCCCTGAGTTTCAATGTCGGATGCTATCGCAAATGCATCCGCGGCTGCGTAATATTTTGGCAAGTCCTCGTCCGGTACGTAGCCGGTAAAAATGAAACTTTCTGAAAGCCCTTTCTGCTCTACAAGCCGCTTGTATTCCGCCATCGCTGGGCCTTTTCCAACTATGAGGAACATTGCGTCAGGGGCATATTTCAGGACGTATGGTGCTGCGGAGATTATCGTTTCAATGCGCTTTTCCCGGACAACCCGGCCAACGTGGAGAATGACTTTTTTCTTGCCGAGGCCGTGCTTTTCACGCACTTCCTTCCCAGTTGCGCCTGAAAATCTCTGGATATTCACTCCTGTAGGAACTACGAATATTTTTTTCACCCATTTTCCGCAATTTTCAAGTATTTCGTTCTTTATTGCTTCGCTTGGCGCTATTACTGCTTCGCATTGGTAGAAGAACCATGCCGAAGCCCTCCATATAAGCGGCCTCATCGGGCCGTCGAGCTTGGGGAATTTTTTCACTGGCGGGAGGTAGCCTGCTAGTTCTGTAAGGCTTGTGTGATATGTTATTACGGCGGGAAGTCTCAGTTTTTTAGCAGTGCGTACTCCTCTATATCCAATTAGTCCTGGCGACTGAATGTGTATTATCTCTATGCCTTTCTCTTTTACAAGCTTCAGGCTTCTGGATCTTCCAATTGAAGGATAAACTGCTATCGGAAATTCAGGGTACTCTTTCATGCCGGTTGATTTATACCAGAACGTGGTAAGGCCGTCGGCGTTCTCTTTTCCGGGAGCAAAAACATAGACGTCATGGCCCCTTTTTTCAAGTTCGTGCTGAAATGACAATATGGAGGTGACTACGCCGTCCGTGTTTGGAATGTATGTTTCGGTAAATATCCCAATCCTCATAGTATAACCCGGCAACTCACTTTTTCTTCGAAGCGCCGCTTGATTTTATCTGCTCCATCACATCTGCCACAAGAAGGCGGACGACTTTCTTTTTCAGTTCATCGCCCATCTCGTACCTGTCGCAAAGCCCGCGCTCGTCAGGCTTGGAGCTCAATTCGCATTTTTCGCTTATTGTGTGCTTGCAGTTCTTGCACGATGCAGGTTCGGTCTTTTGCGCTGCCATGATTACACCTTGAGTTTTGCAACGAGATCTTCAATCATCTTTATGTGATCGGAAAGAAGCTTTTCCGCAACTTTCCTCTCCTTTGACTCCGCATAAACGCGGTATATTGGCTCTGTTCCGGAAGGCCTTGCAAGCACCCAGCCATTCTTGAAATATGATTTTGTCCCATCCTGCATATCAACCGATTCGGGCTTAAGCGCCTTTGCCGACTTTGCGTATTCCTCAATGACTTTTTGTTTGATTTCGTTTGGGCACTTTGTCTTTGCCTGGACCATCTGCCACTGCGGAAGCTCTGCAACCATTTCCGAGACTTTCCTGCCGGTTTTTGATATGATCTCTGCCATTTTTGCAGCAGCCATTCCGCCGTCCCTGCAGTACTGCATTTCCGGGAAGATGAGCCCGCCGTTTGCCTCTCCGCCGAAAACCGCGTCAAGCTCAATCATCTTTCTTGCAACCTTAGGGGAACCGATGACAGTATATACCATCTTTGCGCCGTATGGCTTTATTGCCTCTTCGGTGCTCATCGAAATCGCAACCGGACACGCGACGTACATATTTTTGCACTTCTTTTTGGATGCTTCTTCAACTGCGAGTTTTGCAAAAAGCGTTAATTCCTTGTCCTGCGTGATGTATTTGCCGTTCTCGTCTATGAAAACTGCCCTGTCTGCATCGCCATCGTTCACAACCCCGAAATCCGCGCCAGCGGCCTTGACAGTGTTCATTAGGTCCTTCACATTCTCCTCGACTGGCTCCGACTGGTGGCCGGGAAACATTCCGTCCGGCTGGCAGTTGAGTGAAATAACTTCGCATCCGAGTTTTCTAAGAATATATGGAAGCGTGAAAGAGCCTGCGCCATTGGACGCGTCCACAACGACCTTTGGCCTGCGCTTCGCAATCGCGTTTGCATCAACGCACGAAACAACCTTGTCGATGTAAACCTGCACTGCATCGGGCTTTGGATAAACTGCTCCAATGCTCTTCCAGTCCGCCTTTGCGAACGTTCCTGAAAAATAAATATCCTCTATTACGCTTTCCTGCTCAGGCGCAAGCTCTGTGCCGTCGGCGTCTATGCATTTTATCCCATTGAATTCCGGCGGGTTGTGGCTTGCAGTTATTATAACGCCAAAATCCATCTTGAAAGACCGAGTGGCGTACTGAAGGCCGGGCGAGGTTATTATTCCGGCATCGTAAATGTCGCATCCCGTCGAGAGTATGCCTGAAACGAATGCGCATTTTATCATTGAATTAGAAGTGCGCGTATCGGTGCCGATTATTGCACATTTCCTTCTATTGGATGGCTTCTTGATACTGTTAAGGTACGTGCCGCAGGCCAATCCGAGGTGCTGGGCGAGTTCCGGCGTCATTTCCACATTGGATATTCCCCGAACGCCGTTGGTTCCAAACAGCCTTCCCATAGTGGGGCGAATCTACTCAATTTATAAAAATCCCACTCCAGATCGGCCCATTTTCTTTCTTTCGGTACAGTCGCTCCCGAAGGTCGCTCCCACATAAAGAAAGAAAATTCGCCGGCGGATAAAAGAAAGAAATTGAGGGTTCGCAAAGCGAACCCCCGGTTCTTTTCTCTTAAACCCCGGGGCGTTATCTTTTCTTATCAAGAAAAGAGAAAGGGCCGATCTACTCAATTTATAAAAATCCCACTCCGATACTGCAGTATGAAAGTCACGATGATCGCCCATACACCGAATCCGGACATCGTATCGGCAGCGGCGGCAAAGCTTACGCACTCCAAAACCGCGCCGGACGAGCTTCTAAACGACGAGCCGGAAAAGATGAAAAAGCTATTGAAATCCGTGGTGGGAATGGGCCATACTTCGGTTATAGAGCACGCTTATTTCACGTTCAGCATAGAGGGAATTTCCCGCGCCTGCTCCCACCAGTTGGTAAGGCACAGGATGGCTTCATATTCCCAGCAGAGCCAGCGCTACGTGAGCATGGATGAGCCGCAATATGTGATTCCGCCAAAGATAAAGGCAAACCATAAATTGAAAAATGCGTATGACGAGGCAATGCACAACATCTGGGGCGCATACAATGCACTCATGAAAATCGGGATTCCCGCGGAAGATGCGCGTTACATACTGCCAAACGCCGCCAAGACAAACATAATAATGTCCATGGACGGAAGGGCGCTCATGAATTTCTTCGAGCTTCGCTGCTGCCTGCACGCCCAGTGGGAAATACGGGAGCTGGCATCCCAAATGCTTCATGCCGTGAAAGAAGTGGCGCCAGCGATTTTTGAAAACGCAGGGCCGATGTGCAAGACGCGCGGCGAATGCATGGAGAAGGCCAAGGACTGTCCGAACTATCCCAAGGCGGAAAGTCGCGCCAAAGGCGACTGATTCAAGGATGCAATTATGGCAGATCCCGCCATCACCATATAAAACCAATTTGCCCTTTTCGCCGAAAACTTGCAATACCTGCGGGCACTAGCACCGCTCCAGCCATAGATTATTTATTATACGTCTACATCATTTGGCTTTTAGGAAGCTGGTAGAAGATGGGCAGAGATCCCTCACTCAAACTCGCGGCAGGCGAATTCCGCGACCACAAATACACATATCTTGCAATTATAATCATAGTCGCCCTTTCAATGACAGTCTTCACGACGCAGAGCGCCATGAACCAGTACAACGACTACGTCACCATGCGCTCGGTGGGAATGTTTTACGGGGACGGAGTCGTCACTACAGGCGGAACGACGATACGAAACATACTTTCAGGCGCATCCGAGATGACGGACGCGCGCCAGATTGCCGAGAAAATCAACCAGATTCCGGGATTCAAGGCAACGCCGAAAGCGGAAACTGAGGGCGCGATAAGAAACGCCATATCAAGCGATGCGGTAACCGCGTGGGGCGTAGATTTAAAGACAGACGAGAGCGTATGCGACGTGGTTGACAAGATAATCGAAGGGTCGTATTTCGATACATCCAAGAATTACACGCAGACAGGGATGGGTAACCCTCTCGGCGCAACCGTAATGCACAGCCCGACGCTCAGCTTCGGCATAATCGATCCGGGAACAACTCGAAACAACAATACGATACTGCCATATCCCATTATCGTGGGAAAAACATGCGCCGCTATCAATAATTTCAGATTGGGAACAGTATTCCGCGGGAGCATGCTGACAGAGGCCGCTGCCGTATATTGCGACGTCTTTTTTGAAGTGATAGGAATCTATGAAACCGACAAGCCGCTGGTAGAGACGCTTTTCTACGTGGTTCCGATTGAATCGGCGCAGGAGATACACGGCTGGGATTACAATACGGCAAACTATATCTGCATAGACACTCCCGATGGAATGAGCGACGCAAATGTAAGGGAAGCGCTTGCACCCGTAATCGGCGACAGGGTGTTCTATTCCAGGATGGACCTCAAAAACGCGCTGGAAGGCAATCTGAACGTAATCGGGCAGACTATACTGAATACGACGATAATCGCATCGCTTCTGCTTGCCACTGCTGCGGTCAAATTCGTGATGGATTCAATCATAATTCGCAAGAGCAGGGAAATAGGAACGCTGAAGGCGCTTGGCGCGCGCGACAGGGTCGTTGTAAAAATATTCCTGTATCAGGCGATTTTCATAGGATTGCTTGCCGGCGGCCTGGGGCTTGCCATTGCGGCGGGGCTGATGAAAATAATATCCGCTTATGGCGTGACTCTTACGTATTCCCTTGGAGCGGAGATGAAGGTAAAATTCATTCTGACTGAGGCAATTGCCGCGACCGCGATTGCCCTCCCGCTTGTAACGTCAATTCTTGCATCGATACTCCCTTGCAGAAGGGTCGCGTCCCTCTCGCCTGTCGAGGCGATACGGAGGGGCGACCTTCAGGGCGCGAAGGAGCAAAGGAAGCACGGCCCGATTGAGAAGCTGGGGGCGGCGCGCAGCAAGGCGGGGCTTGGGCCGTTCGGGCTTGCAATCAACGAGATGCACGACCACCTGGCGATATATGCCGTGGTAGTACTGGTTATAGGGGTGGCTCTTTCCGTCTTCACCCTCCAGGCTTCGTACCAGCACAACCTCGAGGAAACCGTGACGACGACCATGAAGGAGACGATATGCGCTGACGGAATGATTCTCGGCCCCGGCACCACGCCTCGCGCCATGATGGGCGGCGGATCGAAGATCGTGAATGCGGTGGGGCTTGCTGAGAACGTTTCTTCTGATACGGGGTATGCCGCTGTCGCCAGGAGCAATCACCAGGGGATGATGGTGCTTGGAAGCGCGCAGGATCCGACATATGAAGGGGCGTCCGTCTGGGGGATAAACACCAAGAATGACGAACTTGTCTTCAGCATCAAAAAGTCGATAATAAAGGGAGGCTACTTCGACCCCAATAAAGACTATTCGCAGAATTTCCTGGGCGAGCAGGCGCAGTTGATACCCGGCTTAAAGCTGAGCGGCCTCAGCACCACGGTCATAAACGAAATGCTTCAAGAGCCATATCCGATGATTATAGGGGACACGTGCGCAAAGGCGCACAACCTGGACATAGGGTCTCCGCTATCCATTCTGTTTACAGACTCAGAGAAAGGAAGCCACATCGTAAGCGCGCCTTTCGTGGTGATAGGCATATACGAAACCGGCTTTGCGCTTACCGATTCATTGCTCAATTTCGTTCCAAGGGAAGCGGTCAACCAGATGGCAGGTTATAATCCGGAAGACGGGAACGCCATAGTGGTAAAGGCGCCTTCCGGAACGGACTATGCCGACATTTACGAAAAATTGAACGGTGCGGCGCCCCAGGATTACGAGTCGTTCAGCTGGCATGAAGCGGTCGTCTACATGATAGGCCCCGCCTTCGATGCAATGCTGCTGATAATTTACACGGCAATTGCGATGACTCTTACGCTGGCCGCGGTCATAATAAAATACGCCATGGACTCCACCGTCGACAGGAAAACGAGGGAGATAGGCACGCTGAAGGCTTTCGGCGCAAGGGACAACGTGATAATAAAAATTTTCATATACCAGGGGATAGTGATCGGGATTCTTTCCGGGCTTGCCGCAGTCCTCCTGTCGTCGGCGCTGGCGTACATTATAGTCAACGTGATCCATCTCAGCACGCAGATGCCGATGGGGATGATACTTCAGGTCGGCTTCTCGGTCACCGGAACTATATTGATAATAACGCTCGTGGCTCCGCTTGTCACGGCGATTGTGGCGGCCTCGCTGCCTTCCAGGCGCGCCGCAAGGCTCTCCCCAGTGGAAGCGATAAGAAAGGGAGAATTGAACCAATGATGATTTCAGGAAAAGAATATCGCGCAGTCTGGCTGGAAAATGGAACCATTTTCGCAATAGACCAGGCGGCGCTCCCGGGCAAATTCAAAATAATAAAAATCCGCAAATGGCAAGAAATGGTGCGAGCGATCAAGAACATGACGATCCGCGGCGCACCTGCCATAGGTGCCGCGGCTGCTTTTGGAATGGCGATTGCACCTGAGCTTGAGTTCGAGCAGGCATACAGAGTGCTATGGGAATCCCGCCCCACCGCCCGCGACCTTTTCACTGCGTTGGAATATATGCGGGATGCAAAGATGAAAGGCAAAAATCTCGCGGAAGTAGCTCAGGAATATGCGGACAAAGTCGTGGAAATCTGCAAAAAAATTGGGGAGAACGGCGCACCGCTGATAAAGGACGGAATGCGCATTTTAACCCACTGCAACGCAGGCGCCCTTGCAACCATTGACTGGGGAACTGCGCTTGCGCCGATGCGCATTGCGAAGCAGCAGGGCAGGAAATTCACTGTGTTCGCTGACGAAACCCGCCCGCGTCTTCAGGGTCTGCTTACTTCATGGGAGCTTTCAAACGAGGGAATATATCACTTCATAATCGCGGACAATGCCGCTGGCCACCTTATGCGGCGCGGCGAAATCGACCTTGTAATTACGGGCACTGACCGGGTAGCAAGAAATGGCGACTGCGCAAACAAAATCGGCACTTACGAAAAGGCAGTTCTGGCGCACGAAAACGGAATCCCTTTCTACATCGCTGCACCTTCCACCACAATAGACCTAAAACTGGAATCCGGTGATTTAATTCCAATAGAGGAGCGCAGCGAGGAAGAAGTCTTGAACTTTGCAGGAAAGCGCATCGCCCCGCCCGGCGCAAAGGCGCGAAATCCCGCATTCGATGTCACGCCTGCCAAATACATAACTGGAATCATTACGGAAAAGGGAATTTTCCGGCCTTGCGAAATCGCCTCCTCCTTCAACAAACTTTAAAGGCATTTTCGGGATACGAGAGGCCAACAGGTGATTGATTGAAAATGAATAATGTATTTGCGGCATTCTGTCTTATTGCTGTTTGCGGCTTCCTGGTGTCTGCCGGCGCGATTGCGCAATCGGGCGGAAACGCAAGTTTCACTGGAAACTTCAGCAGTTCCGGCACTGAAAAAATCACGATTGGTGCGGAAGTCAACGTGACATCGCCAGGTGAATATGCCATAAATTGCTCGTTTGGCGGCGTTACTGCGGCAAGCGCGAATCTCGGAAATCTGAGCGCAGGCATCGCGCTGGCGCATGTTGAGGTCGCAGCTGATAATGCAGGAAAAAGCGCAACACTTGAATTATATAAGATCGAGTCCGGCAACTGGACGCTTTGCGATTCCGGAGTATATAACATTCCGGCGCCCACAAGCGGACTGGACATGCTTCAAATATATCTTATCGCAGGGGCGGGAATAGTTCTTGTCGCCGCCGTTGCGCTCATGCTTGTGATGAAAAGCAGGCGCTCCAAGGCAGTAAAGGAAATAGTAGAAACGTCTTTCCGCCTGCGCTGCCCGGCATGCAAGCAGGAATTCATAGTCAACGACACCGGAATTCGCCCGCTTGTCGGCAAGTGCCCGCACTGCGGAAAGTCGGGAACAGTGAAAAAGTAATCTCTTCTCACTTTTTCCAATCTAGTTTTGCTTTGGCTTTTTGTCGCGCATCGTTGCCAGAATTGCAATGTTGAGCGCCAGCAGCGGAATGCCCACGGGCGCCGTCGCCCCAAGCCCCGCAAGGATGAACGCTACGGGCAATTGGAAAATCGCGTTGAAGTAAAAATAGCCCTTGCGCTTCACTTTTGCAAGAAGCAAGATGGTATTTATGACAGACAAAAGAGCAAGCGCTCCCGCAATACCGAACAGCACGTAATGCGCAGGCTCATCAACCCATTTGCCGTAGCTTGTGGACATCAAGACAGCGCCAATCGGGATCAACGGTATGTCGCGGATATACTGCATAATTCTGTTGGCGCGCTGTTTTCTGGAGAATTTTGGCTTTTCGTGCAATTGTGTTGGCTTTTCGTCCATAAATGTCATATGCGCAGCAAATTATTTAAATTTCTTCCCAATCTTTAATATGGTGATTTATTTGAGCGACATCGTGCTTTTGTTGATTGTGGCCGCAGCGTCTTCGGGGATAACTTATATCGCGACCCGCATGTATTGTGATTCGAAACCAACTGGCAGGATTGAGGAAAAAGCGCAGTCCGAAAGCTCGCAGGTGCAAAAGGAAATCGAGATCGCTTGCGCAAACTGTAGCACAACGTTCCAGGCGAGAAATCCGAAATTCCGCCCAGCAAGCATCTCATGCCCAAGGTGCGGAAACGTCAATAGGGTCGCTTAATTCAAAACTCGGCGGAGTGAATTCTATCAAAATTTTAATCACTGGCTTCCAGCCATTCGGCGACGTAAAAGTCAACCCTTCAGAGCGTCTTGCAAAACATCTTGCGGCGCAAAAAATTGATGGCGCAGAAATCCGGTCAATTATTCTTCCAGTCACGCTTGACTGCCGCAAAATTGTGGAAAATGCGCTCAAATCCGAAAAATTCAACGCAGTAATCCATTTCGGCGTTGCCGCAAAGCGCGAACAAATAACACCTGAACTTGTAGCGATAAACTGCCTCGACTTTGACATCCCGGACAACGACGGCAAGGTTTTCCACGACGAAAAAATAGAGAAGCGCGGCCCAGCCGCATATTTTGCAACCCTGCCCAACCGCGCAATCGCAGAGGCGCTCAAATGCGCAGGCTTTGCATCTTTGGTCTCAACTACGGCCGGGACTTATCTTTGCAATTATCTGATGTATTCCACATTGCATCTTCTAGGGAAAAAGCGCAGGAAAATTCCGGCGGGATTCATCCATCTGCCGCCGCTTGAAAAACTGCCAGAGGAAAAATTGTTTGATGCCGGAAAGTTAATTTTGCAGGAAATTGCCCGTAAAATCCAATGACTTTAACATTTATAACTCCTGATTTGATGCCCGTTCGATGCCTATGAAGATTCTCGTAAACGACGCGATTTCTGAAGAAGGGCTGGCGGCGCTTCGCAAGGAGCA
>JAQUQK010000039.1 GCA_028716125.1 Thermoplasmatota archaeon
CCGAGCCGCCGCCCGAAGCTGTTTTGGCCGGTGAAGCGCTCACCCTCCGATCGTCAACGACCACTTTTATGGATGACTTTTTCCTGGAGAAGTATTTGTGCGGTATGGTGTCCTCTTTTTCGTGGTAGATTATCGGCACTACTAGTATGGTGCAGATATATATTGCAACTATTGCAATCACTACTGCAAGCATCGCCCTTGCCGAAACAATGCTTGTCATCCATGAGAATATCGCGAATGCCCCTAGTGTGGTTATTGCGGAATACAGCACCGCCTTTCCAGTGCTTCCGTAGACTTCCTTTGGATCGCGGGTCTGCCTTATGTTCCAAACCAAGTGGACGGAATAGTCTGAACCCATGCACATGATGAACACGGCCGGAAGCATCAGCGTCACTGACAATCCGATGTTGAAGAATGGTATCACTCCCAGCCACCAAAGCGAAGTCAGCCACATCACTATGCCCACTGTTGCTATCGCCTTCAGGTCGCGGGTCGCAAGGGCTACCAGGACTATCACTGCAATAAGCGAAACGAGGCTGATGTAGCCGAGCCATGGCAATTCCTGCGTTATAAATAGATAAGAGAACGTAGTCAGCCCGCGCGTGTGGATTTCAAGCCCATTGGGCCTGCCAAGCTCATTGTCTGTCTTCTGGATCATGGCGTATTCCTGGTTCCACAGGCGCTCCGATTCCTGGAATGTGTTTGACTTCATCGTAGACCAGACGTCGATGAGACCCATTTCGTATTTATCGTTTAGGAACATCGAGAGGTAATGCCCCATAGGCCCGGCGAACATCTCGTCCAGAAGTGCTTTCATGCCTTCCTTTGTAGTAGGATATTGGCCGCTCGGCGTTCCTTGAGGCATACCAAATGGCATATATCCCGTTCCCATGGTCACCGGTGCGCCTGCTGTGCCATATCTTATCACAAGATAGCCATCTATGACAACAGTAGCATCATTTGCCGAGAAGAAAGTGCCATCTGGGCAGGTTAGAAGATTCGCAGACAGCGCCCTTATGTATTGGTGAACAGCCGGGTCCGTCATGTCGCCTTCGAATATTATCGTATCGCAGTTCAGGTTGTCGCCAACGCCTCCGTAGAAGCGCTCGTTTCTTGCCGAAGCCCAGTCCCTGAGCATGGTTCCCTTAGGGTATCCCATTTCGGGGTTTCCAAATGGTTCGACGAAAGAATATGAGCTTCCCACTATGGATACGGCGGTTATCAAAATTATGATGGCCACCCCTGTCTTTTTGTGAGTTCCAAGCCAATTCGAAAGCGAAATCATGAATTTTGACGGCCTGTATTCTTTCGCCTTGATTTTCGTCTCCGCCTTTAGCAATGCAAGGCACGCCGGAACGTAGCTAATCGCAAGCAGGAATATTATGCACATTCCTAATGTGGAAACCATTCCCAGGCGCATCATGGAAGCACTTGGGGAGAATATCATCAAGATAAGGCCGGCGATGGTTGTGGTAAGCGTAATCAGCAGGGCAACGCCGCTGCGCTTTGCGGATTCCATGAAGACTTCCTTGCCAGTTTTTCCCTGCGAATGATGCTCCAGATATTCGTTTGTAGTGTGAAGCGAAAGGTCTATTCCACAGCCCAGTATAAGCGGGATTATCATTTCGCTAAGTCCGCCAAGAGGAAGGCCGAGGTAGCCCATCATGCCCATTGTGAATACGGTTCCTACAATGAGGGACGAAACTGCCGCAAACGTTGCACGAACATTTCTGAACGCAATGAATACACATACAATTATGAATGTTACCACTAGCAGCATGTTGCGGTTTCCTTCAACGTCATCTACCTGCGCCGCATACCCTTCAAGCACCGGGAAGCCTTCCATCGGTATTGCGTCGCGCCCGTCAACCATGAAGACATCGTATTGCATCTTTCCATCCTTGCAGGCCTGCTTGTATTCCTCGACGGCGTTCATTATCTTTTTGCCGAGATCGCCGTAAATCATAGTGCCCGGCTCGGACATTAGCGCTATTTGCAGCGTCTTGAAGTCCTTTGAGAACATGCCGAGTGCCGAAGGATCGATCGTCACTCCAGCCCAATCTATGGCGTATTGCATTTCGCCGTCGGGCCCGGTTCCGGGCATTGCATAGTTTTTCATGTCTAGATTGCCGGGGACAGAAAATGTTGTGTAATTCAGAAGCTTGACTGTTGAGGCTGGAGTGATTACGAAAGTCAGGGGCGGACTTAGCCGCGCCATCATGAATTTTGCGATTTCATCAGTGGCGCGTATATAGACTTCATCGGTTGCGTTGTTGGCATCAGGAGTCTGGCCAAATGGCACTCCCGAGCCTGGAACTTGCTGAACTCGATAAGGAAGCTTTGCATTGGCTGCCTCCCATTTGCTCGGATCTATCGTGATGTACATTGTAACTACGGCATCGTACTCCTGGAACTCCACGGACATTTTTCTTGCGGCATTTGTGCATGGGTTTCCCACAGGCAGCATGTCGTTTACGTCTTCAACAGTCTTAATGTTGCTCATGCCGTAGGCCGAGAATAGCATCAGCACGATTACGCATGCCATGACCGCCTTGGGGTGGGTGGATGACCAGTACAGTATTTGGGCGATTCCGCTGGAAATTTTTTCGAGGAATTTGTGCTTGTGCTGCCTCTTTGCGTATTCCCCCTCGGGGTCCTTTAGTCTAGTGACCTTTCTGATCTCCATGCCATCACCAAAATTGCCGATTTGCTGCTGCGGGAATATCGTCTTATTGCAACAGATGCTTTCAAAATGAAAACTTGATTTTTAAACGTATCTAAATCAGGCCTATGGATATATTTATATCATATAAACAGCATGCTTCCCATAGATATATATGAAAAAACTTAAAGTTTGCATTGTTGGCCTGGGTTTTGCTGGAAGCGTTCATACTGATGCATACAATTCAATTCCAGACAAAGTCAAAATCGTAGGGGTTTGCGACATGAATCGCGAGAAAGCCGAGATGATGTCTAAGTCATATGATACAAAAGCGTACACGGATTACCGCGAGATGCTGAAAAAGGAAAAGCCCGACATAGTGGACGTTTGCGTTCCGCATCATGCCCACGCCGAAGTGGTCGTTGCGGCGGCAAATGCGGGAGCCAATGTAATAGTAGAGAAGCCGCTTGCGCCAAATCTCGAGGATGCGAACAGGATGATAGAGGCCACCAAGAAAGCGAAAGTGAAGTTTATGGTGGCGGAAGACCAGCTTTTCCTGCCGGCGCACAGAATGGCCAAGGACCTCATAGACAAGGGCGCCATTGGCAAGATTTTCATGGCGAGGGCGTTAAGCGTTGTCTGCGACAAGCCAGTTGAACAGAACGCATGGCAGCTTGACCCCAGAAATCTTGGGGTGCTCATGGACATGGGCGTTCACTATTTCATGGCGCTTGACTGGCTTGTGGGAGAAATCGAAAGCGTCAATGCGATGAAAGAAAAAGTCGTCGTAGACCTCAAAGGAAAAGAATATGACGACAATGCATTCACAATCCTGAAATTCAAGAACGGCGCTTTGGGCGAGGTCGCGCTGACTTCGTGCGCCGTCACGGAACAATATAACCGCCTTGAGTTCTACGGCACCGAGGGAACTATACTCATTGACCATTCATGGGAAAAGCCGTTGATGTATCACTCGACCCACCCGGAAACGATGACAAATGGCTGGGTGCGCCCCGACGTGGAGCACCTGACATATCCAGGATATTATCCGATAGCATTTGGCTATGAGGTCAAGCATTTCGTGGATTGCGTTTTGAAAAACAAGAAACCTGATGTGACTGGCGAATATGGAAGACGGGCTGTGAACGTTGCCCTGACCGCATACAAATCCGCAAAATCCGGAAAGATTCAGAAAGTTGAAAATGTCGACTGATTCATTCTAATTCACTCTAAAACAAGCGCGCTTCAATGGACGGAAGGTTGGTAGCATGGCGGGAGAAACAGAGTGCGAAAACGCGAAGCCCCTGAACGTGGGCATAATAGGGCTTGGAACCATATCTAACAATCATGCGCACGGTTTCATGAAGGGCGGGCGCAGCAAGATAACGGCGGTGTGCGACCTCTACGAAGACCTTGCAAAAGCCCGCGCCGAGAAATGGGGCGCCAGTAAAATATTCACTGACTACAAGGCACTTTTGAAGGATAATAATGTGGACGCAGTTGACATCTGCCTTCCGCCAAAATTGCACGCAAAGGTTGCGGTCGAGGCAGCCGAAGCCGGAAAACACATACTCACAGAGAAGCCGATGGCATTGACGCTGAAAGACTGCGATGCTATGATTGCCGCGGCAAGAAAGAACAACGTCAAGCTGATGGTGACGCACAACCAGCTTTTCTACCCTCCGCATCAGGAAGCGCGAAGGCTTGTGGCCGAGGAAATAGGCAAGCCAATAACGTCAACTTCGATACTTTATGGCGGGATGCCAGCGTCAGATTGGAGATGCGACCCGAAGATTAGCGGAGGGTTCATGCTCGAAGCGGTAATACACCGTTTCTACGTCTCGCGGTTTTTGATGGGCGAGGTAAAACGCGTTTCCTGCATGACTGCCAAAAGCGACCCCGACCTTCTTTGTGAAGACAAAGTAATGGTAAATCTGGAATTCGAGGGCGGGCGGCATGGCGTGATAAATGCGAACCGGTGCGGACCGTTTGGACTTTGGGACGACAGGACAGAAGTGGTTGGAGAAGATGGAATGGTAATTGTAAATGGAGTGGAGGACCAGATAATCGGGGGCCCGCCGCTTCTTCACTACAGGAACGGGATGTGGCGCTCCTGGTGCAACACAAGAATGCCGGAAGAGGCAAAAGACCAATTCGAATCGAAGCCGCCAGAGGAATTGAAGCTGACGACATACGAGCTTGACGATGATTTTAACAATACATTCTATTACGTTACACGCCACTTCGTGGACAGCATAATCCAGAATAAGACGCCGTTCGTCTCGGGCGAAGAAGGCAGAAGGCTCGTCCAGATAATACAGGCATGTTACGAATCTGCCGAGAAAGGAAAAGTGATTGACGTTTAGTGGTGACGAAATGATTGACTTCAGCAAGTACCGCGTGATAGAATTGAGCGTGGAACTATGCCCGACGATATTCACACTGGATGGCATCAGGCACGATGCATTCCCATCGACTGACATGGATTGGAACCAGACCGTTGAATATTCCGGAGGCGCAAAGCGCCTCATCCTGCGCCAGATACGATATCCAGACATGGACTTCAACGAGCTAGTTGATATGGAAGCGCATCTCGGAACGCACGCGGAATGCGGAAAGCACCTTGATTACGACCACCAGGACATTGCAGATTATCCTGTTGAAACATGGTTTGGCGAGGCGTGCGTCATGGATTTCACAGACAAGAAGCCGACGCCTGATGGGGACAGGTATGAATTGAAGCCGAAGGATTTTGCAAAGGTGAAAGAAGGCGACATAGTCCTGATAAAAAGCTCCCTGCCTTACAACGAGGCGCCTACGATGACGATGGAAGCGGCGCAATACCTGATCGACAAGAAAGTAAAGCAGATAGGCGGCCTTGAGCCGTTCAGCGGCGTTATTGGAACCGGGGAATTGCGCGACGTGCATCATCTTTTCCACAGGAGCCACATGGTACTGCTTCAAGGAATTGTAAACCTTGACAAAATCACAAAGGATCGCGTTATGTTTTTCGGCTTCCCGATGCGCATAAAAGGGCTTGACGCCTGCAACGTAAGGGCAGTGGTTTTGGAAGAAAAAGATTGAAAATTAGCTTTTTTTCTTGATTTTTATTTTATTTTCGGATTTTTATTGCTCCAATGCAGAATATTATTGCGCCAATGAGTGCCGCAATTTCAAATCCCGGTGTTGAACCGCCAGACTGTTCTTCGCTAGAATCCGCAATTATCGGAGCAAAGCTCTCCGCAGTTAGAACCGGCTCAGTATATTCAAGTCCCGGCTGTCCTGGCCTGTAGAATTGCTGGACTTCCCTTCCATACACGGAAACGACCATTCCAGTTTTTATGTAGTTCTCGCAGACATATTCGGAGTAGTTCCGGAAAGCGTCCCACGCAAGGTCGTCTATGAAGTTCCAACTGTGGCCGTCCACGATAATGAATGGCGCATCATTGTAACTGCTGGAATTGAAACTCGCGGTTCCCGTTCCAGTGGTATCTCCGAACTGTGGGTTGATGAAAGTGAAATTCCAGTAGCACCGCTCGAATTCGGAAATTTCGCGCGAAGCGTCTGTGGAGTCGAACGCATTCGAATATTTCTGTCTTGAAGTCAATATCACGATGTCATGCGGGTTGTCGTCGCTGCCCAAAATAGCGCCAAGCGGCGACTGCGCAACATCCAGAGCTTCAAGCCCTGGCGCCATTCCGACCATGTATTTGTAGCCGATCTCGTCAAGCGCGGCCCAGGACCATTCGTTGATATATTCGCACGGCGGAACGAAAAGCAACGGACGAATTCCAAGATATTTCATTTGACACTGCAGCGCGGTGCCGAAGAGCACGGTCTGCGTTTCAAGCGAAAGGTCCATCACCATTTCATGGAAGAAGTCGTGCGTTCCGAATTCCACATTTCCAACCGCATACATCTTGAGCAGATAATCCGGCAGGTATTCTATGTTGTCGGCAGTTATCGCAAATGTCCAATTCAATCCATATTCCTTTGAGGCTTCAAGTAATTTCTGCATGTTGAATATGCATCCGCCGATGTCCTCAAAATCTATGCGGAGCACCAAACCCTTCTTGCCTGAGGCGAGATTGCTTTGCAGGTCTGTTGCGACCTCAGTATTTACTGTGCCAACCTTCGTCTGTCCGCCCCACGGAGAAGGCGGGAACTTGAAACGTTCCAGCAGAAGAACGTCCACGGCCCTCTGCTGCCAAGCCTCTATAGTATCGTCCCACGCAACACCGTTTATCTTCATATTGTGTATCGCGACGTCATAGGTGTTCATTGGCAGGTCAACGTCTATCGTTGCAGATTCAATCTGGTTCTGGTTGTAGAAATTCGTGGCCATGGCAACTGTGAAATCCTTCATTTCCGTAGGCGGCATCCCCATTCCATATGCGCCCTGTCCCGCTGGTATCAGTTCCGATGTGAGCTTGCTAACTACGCTTGTGAAATGGTCGCGTCTCTCTGAAGGTTCGTATGTCAGGTCAATATTTCTTCCGTATCTTCCCTGAATTGGGCACCTTGCGTCGTTCCATCCTTCGAACAGGTAAAATTCCTTTGCCATCGCAATCGGTATCAACGAGGCGGCGCAAGTCCATTCCGATTTCAGGCTTGTCGTGAAAATAAGGCCGTTTGGCATCCTTGCATATGCGCCGCTTGAGACCATTTCCGTGTATCCGGCCTTCGCAAGTTGTATGATATTATATGAAACATCCTCCTCGTATTCGCCGCTTATCCGCTCAACCTGGAAACCGCGCCCTTTCAATTCTTCCTCAATCCCGGCAGGGACTTTCATGTTGCCATAAGACGGATATTCCGGCTGATATTGTTCGGTGATTTTCTCGCCGACATCGACAAGGAATATTTTCTCTATTGTGCCCTTGTTTTCACTTAAATAATCTATAATCGCAGAAGGCATTTTATCTGCGGAAGGCACTGCAAACGCAGGCCCACCATAAACGGTTGAGAGATATGCGGCCATCGTATTGAACGTAGTGATCGCGACGCATCTTGGCACGTCGAAATACTCCCAGGCCAATTGCGCGCAAGTGGAATCATAGTCGCCTTTCCAGAATCTCTCGACACTGCAGCCTTGCGATTTGAACCAATTCTCAATTGCTGGAGTTATGTCGCTTTTGTCGCCGACAAGAATTACTTTCGTGTTGTGGTGACTTGCGATTTCGGACAAGACTTTAGCCGCGTCTGCATTTATTTCCGAAGAGCCCGATTCAATCGGGAAATATGCATCAACTCTGCATCCTGCAACCGATGCCGCGGTTACCTGCTTCCAGACATCCATCGGGGAGCAGAATATCGTGAAATCCCCCGCCTTTGTGGGATTGAAATAATTATACTGCACCGGATTTTCAATTCCCGGGTTTTCCTCGCAAGTCCAAACATGGGAAACGGGGCCTGCCGCTTTTACAACGGCGCTTCCAGGCATGGCGATTACTGCCACTAATACAAGGCATAAAGCTAACGCAGAGCGCTTTGGGTTTTTCATGGAATAACCTCCGGTCGAGATCAAGAAGATTGAAGCGGAAAAAAGAGAGCGATTTTATTTTGAAACCTTGATAAGCACCTTTATTGCGTTTCCTTCTTTGGTCGAGAGCGTTTCGAATCCCTTGGCTATTTCTTCAAGCGGGAACGTATGGGTCGCAAGCAGTTTCACGTTTGCCCTGCCGGCGGCGATCATTTCCAGGGCGCGCATGAAATCGTCCTTCGTATATCCATAGTCGCCGAGAAGCCCGATTTCCTTCACTGTGAGGTCTATCGCGTTTATCGTTATGTCCGTCTGCATAAGCCCGACGACAATTGCATTCTTTCCTCTGCGAAGCATGGACATCGCCTGCTGTATTGTCCTTTGCAGTCCGACCGCCTCTATTACAGAATCAGCCCCGCCTTTCGTTTCGGCGAGTATTCTCGCAACCGGGTCTTCCTGCATGACGTTTATCGTGACGTCGGCGCCCAATTTCTTTGCAAGCGCGAGCCGCCCCTCGTCGCCATTCGCGCCCGTTATGAAAATCTTGCCTGCGCCAGCCATCTTTGCGGCCATTAAGGACGTAAGCCCTATCATTCCGGGGCCAATGATTACGATGTTGTCGCCAATCTTAATGCCTGCCCTGCCCGCGGCATGTATTCCGACTGAAATGGGTTCGACCATTGACGCATCTTCGAATGAAACGTTGTCAGGCAGTTTTATGCAACTCGCCGCCGGCACCGCCACGTATTCGGCAAAAGCGCCGCTGCTGTGAAGTCCTATCAGGCGCATGTTCTCGCAGATGTGGTTCTTACCTGTCCTGCACGGCTCGCAAACTCCGCAGGCGATTATCGGGTTGACCACAACTCGGTCTCCGACTGCTACGCCCGTTGCCTTTGCGCCAACTTTTGAAACTATGCCGCTGAATTCGTGTCCCATGACAAGCGGCGGCTTCCTGCGCTTGGATGAGCCGTCGTATGCGTGGAGATCAGAGCCGCAGATACCAGCAACCTTTACCTGTATTAACGCCTGTTCTTCAGATATTTCTGGCTCCTTTAGTTCCTCGATCTTGAAATCCTTTCCGCCGTACCAGACTGCTGCTTTCATTTCATCATCTCTTTATCCCGCGTTCCAGCCCGCATCCACAAGCAGGTCAGCGCCAGTGATATATGATGCCTTGTCGGACGCTATGAAAAGCACCGGCTCCGCAATCTCTTCGGGCGTTCCCCATCTGTGGAATACGCCGATGTCCTCGCGCTCCTTTCGTATCGCCTCGACCGTCGTGTGGTGGCGCTTCGCCTCAATTTCGCAATCACCCATAAGCATCGGCGTGTCAACCGAGCCGGGGCTGATGCTGTTCACGCGTATTCCCTTTGGTCCAAGTTCCCAGGCGAGCGCTCTTGTCATAGATAGCTGCGCTCCCTTCGAACCGCCATATGCCGCGTGGTTTATCTGCCCGACATGGCCGGATATGGATGAAACGTTAACTATTGATCCGCCTTTTGGCATATGTGGAACTGAATGCTTTATGCAGAAAATCATGCTCTTGTAGTTCGAGTCGACGAGATAGTCAATGTCGGCTTCAGTAGTTTCAGTTATCGGCTTTACGAGAACGACTCCAGCATTATTGACAAGTATATCGACGCGCCCGTATTTCTTTACGACGGCGTCGACCATCGCCTTTACTTCCGCTTCCTTGGAAACATCGGCATGAACAAAGATCGCCTCGCCCTTTTTCTTCTTGATTTCCTTGACTACGTCATTGCCCTTTGCGTCGTTCCTTGCAACGACGACGACCTTTGCGCCTTCGTCCGCGAACAGGAGTGCGCATGCTTTTCCAATTCCCTGTCCGGCCCCTGTTATAATCGCGACCTTGTTTTCCACGGATCCTTTCTTCCCTGCCATATCAATCACTTTTGCATCGCAGTTGAAAATAGATATCGAATAGAAAAAGATAATGAAACTTGGAAGTTTTTACTTACATTATTCCGAGTTTCTGGAGCTTCATTCCGAGGCCCATGTCTCCCTTGAACGAGAGCTTGCCTGTCATGTATGCGGATACAGGGCTGAGCTTTCCGTTTGCCATCTTGATGAGGTCTTCGTCCTTCATCTTGACGGTGACGTTTGCGGTTGGCTCAACGCCCTTCTTCGTCTCGAGCTTCTGGTCCTTTATGATTATAAGCCAGTCGCCGCCGTTCGGTCCTGCGATGTTCATCTGCACGACGCAGCTCACGCCGACCGATTTCTCTGCCTTGAACTTGCTGGGCACCAGCACCGCAAAGAATTCCTCTGGTTTTGTTATGTCTGCCATCTTTGTCACCTATCCCGTTAAATTGCCAGATTGTTTATAATCGTATCGCAACGGCAAAAACCAAAATGATTATCAATTAGGTTTCGCTCCAATAAATTGATTGAATGAAGGCACTGATAACCGCGCCTTTCCACGAGGAAGGCATCAGGATTTTGCGCAAGTACATGCAGGTCGACTACGAGAACTGGAAAGAAACCGGCAAGATGTACTCAGACGCCAATGAATTTGCCGATAAGATAAACAAGAACAATTACGATGTTCTAATACTTGAAACTGAACAGGTTGACGAGGACGTTCTTTCAAAGTGCCCCGGCGTTAAAATCATCGCGTCCTGCAGGGGCAACCCGATAAACATAGACCGCGAGGCCGCAAGTTCGCGCGGAATCCCGATTTTCTACACCCCTGCGAGGAATGCACAGGCGGTTGCGGAGCACACAATTGCAATAATGTTCGCGGCGGTAAAGCACCTGATAAGCATGGACCGCGAACTGCATGCAGGCAAGTTGAAGATAGAAAGCGAGGACGACCTCACGAAAATGTTCAACCGCTGGACATCTTTTGAAATCGGCGGAAAGACCGTTGGAGTAATAGGACTTGGCGCAATTGGCTACCGCGTGGCAAAGATGCTCGATGCCGGATTCGGCTGCAAGATACTTGTATACGAGCCATATCCAAACGAAGCGCGCCTGAAGGAAGTCAACGGAACGCTTGTAGACCTTAACACGCTGATGAAGGAATCGGATATTGTTTCACTGCACGTCCCGATAACACCAGAAACCGAAAAACTCGTTGGCGCGGAGCAGTTTGCTCTGATGAAGCCGCACGCAGTATTTGTCAATACGGCAAGGGCGTACTGCACTGACGAGGATGCGCTTTTCGAAGCGGTAAAGAATAAGAAAATCGCGGCTGCTGCAATCGACGTTTCAGAGGTCGAGCCTATAGATTCCGATAACCGTTTCCTGCAATTTGACAACGTCGTCGTCACTCCGCACATGGCAGGCCAGACGTTTGAAATCCCTTATCACCAGGCGGTAATGATAGGCGAGGATATCGAGCGCTACCTGAACGGCAAGAAGCCGTGGTACGTGAAGAACAAGGAAGCCCTTGAGGGCAAGGACCTTAAATAATCCGGCAATATAGTCAAAAGTGAAACGCATGAATGACGGACTGCTCGTTTCCCTTGACGCAGGCTCCGGAGCGGGGCGATGCCTTATATTCGACACCAAAGGCAAGCTTGTCGCCCAGGCATACAACGAATGGCACTGG
>JAQUQK010000040.1 GCA_028716125.1 Thermoplasmatota archaeon
AGCACGCTAAGCGCAGTTTGCCACCAGAAGTACCAGCATACGAATGCAACGCCTGCTCCGAGGAGCATCATAAATGCGCCTATTGCCCGGCTCTTTCCAGATCCGAAATATGCCGTGAATATTCCCGCAAGAAGCATCAGTACGCTGAACCAGAATCCTGCGGAGAATTCCAGCACTTCAAGGAAATTAACTGCCATTTTTTCACCGGCTTACGTATCGTGGCCCAATTTTAAAACTTGGTGCCGGTGAGCGTCTTGGTATCGACCACTCCATCTATTGCCCTGATCTTCCCGACGATTATCTTTCCCATCGCGTCGAAATCCTTTGCCTCGACCTTTGCGATGAGGTCATATTCGCCGAAGAGCGGATGGAGCTCCACTATCTCCGATATCTTGAGCAGGGCCTTGTAGACGTCATGCTCTTTTCCGGGGGCTGCGCTTATCAGTACGAATCCAATTGCCATTTTAGCACCAAATGAATATTAGATTTGGTATTATAATAGTTTTTCTACTGGCGCCCGCAAAACGTTGAAATATGCATTATGTATTACGTTTTTTTGAAATTGTAATACTTTTGGAGAGTGTAAGATGCACATACCTGACGGACTTATGCACCCTGCAGTTGCAGCGGCTGGCGCAGTTATTGCGATTGGTGGAATCGCCCTTGCGCTGAAGAGAATAAATGGGAAAATATCCGAGGACAAGATACCGACGATGGCGCTCCTGTCCGGCGGGCTTTTCATAGCCCAGATGCTCAATTTCCCGGTAGGCGGCGGAACTACAGGACACTTAATCGGCGCGGCTCTCGCGTGCGCAATCGCAGGGCCTATGGCCGCAATGATAATAATGACGACAATACTTGTCATCCAGTGCCTGCTTTTCGGCGACGGTGGGATTACGGCGCTCGGCCTGAATGTACTGAACATGGCAGTCATCGGTACCGTTGTTGCATGGTCGGGAAGCGTTTTTTCACAAAAAAGCAAGATTGGCATTCTAATCGGAGCGTGGCTTTCGGTTTTTGCTGCGGCGGGCGCTTGCGCAGCAGAACTGGCAATAAGCAACGCTATCAATCCCTCGTACGGCATAACTGCAAAAATTTCAGTTCCGGCGATGCTTGGGTATCATGCGATAATAGGGATTGGCGAGGCAGCAATCACGGTTGCAGTAGTTTCTTATCTCCAGAAAGTTTCGCCGAAGATTTTCATTAATGGCAAACCGAAGGAGGCGAAAGCATGAGCGCAACCGTCGAGGCATGGAAATGCGCAAAAATATGCGCGGCAATGTTCGTTCTTTTCGCTATGGGCCTTGGGTTATATTGGACTTTTTCGGCAGAATACGGCGACGGGCTTGAAGTCACAATGGAGCATGCAGGGGTTTCCGAAGGCGAGTCCGCCTACAGCGCGCCGCTTGGCTATGGTGAGAACTATCTCGCCTCATTTGCAATGGGTGCTGTCGGTTTTGGAGCGGTTGCCGCTTTGGCTTTCCTGGTTATGGAATTTCTCAAGAGGCGCAAGTAAGTGAAGCACACACACATCGATGAATTTGCGGCGCACACCCGATTGGATTTCGATCCCTGCATAAAACTGGTTTTCACGTTCCTATTCGTCTGCGCAGTGGCAATTTCGAGCAACTGGATGGCGCTTGCTGCAGGGTTTGCATTCATGGCCGCAGTGCTTGCGATTTCCGGAGTTCCGCTGGACCATATTCTAAAGAGGTATGCAGAGGCGATTCCGTTCATCGCAATGGCTTCACTTGCAGGATTTTTCTCGGGCTGGCAGGTTGCGACCATACTTTTCGCAAGAACCAGCGTTGCAGTGCTTGCCATCGTGCTTCTGGCGTCGACGACTCCTTTCTTCGAGATTCTTTCGGCATTCCAGAAAATGCGCGTCCCACAGATATTCGTCCAGATGCTGATGTTCACATACCGGTACATATTCGTGCTTTCCGACGAAATGGGAAGGATGGCGCAGGCGCGAAAGGCGAGAGGTTTTTCCGGCGGAAGGCACATTTTCGACAAGCACGGGATGGGGGTCATATCCTCGTCGATTGGAATGGTTTTCGTGAGGGCGCATGAGCGCGGGGAGCGCGTTTACGCAAGCCTGAAGATGCGCGGATACGATGGCTCTATCAAGACTATGCAGCGGCGCAAAACCGGCCCATGCGATGTTGGTTTTGCCTTTTGTTTTGCCGTTATTTCCGCATCAATACTTTTCATTCAATTCTGGGAGTGGTGAAATGATCCTGCTTGAAAACGTTTCATACAAATACGACGACGGAATATTGGCGCTCGACGGCGCAAGCATTGAAATAAAGGAAGGCGAGAGAATTGCGCTCATCGGGCCCAATGGCGCTGGAAAATCCACTCTTTTGACGCTTATTGCCGGGCTCAAAAAGCAATGCGGCGGCAAAATGAAAATTCAGGGAAAGACGGGCATTGTATTCCAGGACCCGGACGACCAGATATTCATGCCGCGGGTTTGGGATGATGTGGCATTCGGGCCGATAAACCAGGGAATCCCAAACGAGCAGATAGAGGAAAGGGTGAACTGGGCGCTGGAGTCCGTGGGAATGCAGGGATTTGAGGAACGTGCCCCGCACCATCTGAGTTTCGGGGAGCGCAAGCGTGTGGCGATAGCAGGAATCCTTGCGATGAAGCCGAACGTTCTTTTGCTGGATGAGCCAACAGCAAACTTGGATCCGCGCGGCGTAAGGGAGCTTTGGAACCTGCTTTTGGGATTGGGCGGCACGCAGATAATTGCCACACATGACATGGGAATAGCAGCAAAATGCGACAGGATAATCATAATCCACAAGGGAAAGGCGGTTTGGAGCGGAACTGGAATTTCAAAAGAAGTCTTGGAAAAATACGATTTGGCATAGGTATGGAATAAACCGAACAAAACAATAACATATTTTAACCTGCAAATCCATTTCATTAGGAATTCCAAGGAGATATGATGTCAGATAAAGTCGTTCTCGACAAGGGCACGTTCAAGGCGCTCGCATCCGAAACGCGCCTTGGGCTTCTCAAAAATCTCGACGGAAAAGAGGTCAATCTTTCAGATCTTTCGCGTGAAATGAGCATGAATAAAGCCACTCTTCTCGAACATCTAAACATAATGATGAGCAGCGATCTTGTGAAGCGCGTGGAGCGCGAAGGGCATAAATTCGTCTATTACAAACTAACTTTAAAGGGTTCTGGCATTCTTCATCCGGAAAGGACCTGGGTTACAGTGATGCTTAGCGGGGCAGCGCTTGCGATTGTAGGCGGGCTGTGGACTTTAATGAAATATATGAATCCCGCTGCACAAAACACAGATACTGGCGCGCCATTGAAAGCTGCTTTTGAGAGCACCCCTATGGAGAACACGGCAAATCCAACAATGATGTATATTTCAATAGCACTTTTCGCCGCTTCCGTGATTATGATTTGCACGGCTGCATTTTTATATAAGCACAAAAGGCTGGAGCTAGATGCGCATAGCATAAAAAAGAAAAATTAAAATCCCGAAAATTTCTCAATCTCCAATTTGTCTTTCCATTCCTCTTTGCATTCGCATTTTATTTCCATGATTCCTTCGAGCGCCTTTGCATTCTGCGTGAGCGAGAACCTTCGTATGTCTGCAAGCACGGCATCGTCGCATTTTGCGCAGTTGTGCGCTCCTCTGCGCGAGCCGCCGCCGGTCGGATCGCATTGCAGGCGCGCATTCGTCAAGGGCTTTGCGCGGCGCAAAATCTCCGCAACGCTCCAGAGATACGGCGGGCGGTATTCGCCGCGATGGAACAAATGCTCGACAAATGTGAAATTCTGAACGTTCATTGGGTTGAATGAGAATGTTGTGGTATATGGCGATGCCTTGCGCACGCTTTCAACGGCATCCTCTATTGCTTCGCGCTCTGTGAGAAACGGCGGCTTGACAAGCATATATGTTTTCACAAGAACGCCAAGCCTGCGGGCAGTTGATGCCGCGCGGACAAAATCCTCGAATTTCATGTGTTTGTTGATACTTTTTTCAAGGATTGCGTCGTTTGCGGATTCAAGTCCAATTCCAAGTTCGAGCTGCGCTGGCTTTACAGCTTCAATTGCTTCCTGCAAATCTTTTTCATTCACGAACTCAACGCGCGTTTCAAGGGCGACTTTTTTCGCCTTGCCTGAAAGCTCGCGCAATATTTTTTGCTGGATTTCGCGCTGAATTTCCTGCGTGTCGAAGAAGCTGCCGGAATTGAAAATCTTGACAATCGCCTCGTCTTTGTAGCGTTGCATTGCTGCATTGAATTGCGCCATTATGTCGTCGCCCGTTATCTCTCCAGAGCAGGAATCATTGATGTAGCCGCACATCGAGCATCCGGACTTGAGCGCCCAAAAGCAGCCGCGCGTTCTGAGGATTATGACAAATGCTTTTACTGGAACAAGTTTTGCCGTTGCAAGGTCTTGCTTCTCATCTGCAAATTCCTGAATCAAGTCGTCCTCGGACCATGCCGCAACATACTGTGTCGGACTGCTTCTTTTTGGGCGCATCCGGGAACGGATTTGGCGAATTGAGGAATCGATGTCGAATTTTTCATTAGCGCATTCTGGCATTTTTGACGGCATGTAATCGGAAAAGACAAGATTAACCTTTCATGGCGCTGTTTTCAGGGTTTCCACGAATATTTTATCGCATTGGCCGGGCAATTGTCAATGCATGAGCCGCAAAGTATGCACTCGCCGTTCTTCATGCGGTTTGCCTCTACCATCTTGGACACGTCAAGGCTCATCGGGCAGTTCTTGTCGCATGCTCCGCACTTCTTGCATTTTTCCGGCGCTGCTTTCAGCCCAAGCGACGGGAGACGGAGCGCGTTCTTTATCTTCGTTCCTATTATCATGAAAGGCGCCATCCAGCAGACGCAGTGGCAAAGGGCGCGTTTTCCTACAGCGAACGACAAAATAACGAAAAGCGCCACTATCGAGAAATACACGAAATAGTTCGCAGGCTCGGCAACCGATGTCCCAGTTTCTGTCATGTATAGTGGATTTACTGCGCGTAGGCCGCCTGCAAGCACAGCAGCCAATGCAATGCCGCCTATCCACGGCACCCACAGCATCCATTTTATCCTATCGCTTCTGCGCCTGACTTTCTTGTCATTGATTGCAAAGCACGCCTCCTGGATTCCTGCGCCGGGGCACACCCATCCGCAAAACGCCCTGCCAAGGAAAAGCGAGGACAGAAACAGGGCAGAGAACGTCAGGAAACTTCCGGCGACGATTCCCTGAGCCGCCGCGTCAATTATCAGATACGGCGAAAAATAGTTTAGTGTAATCGGGAAAAGCAAAAACGACAGCAATATCGCGGCATTTCTTATTTTTTGTCTGCGGGCCATGGCCATAATCGTTGTATTGTTTTTCCGTATTAATTCTTAACGCGAGAGGCAAGATTATCAATCAACGCGGCAATACTATTTTGATAAGATGCTTCCCAAAGTCATAATCCACAATGCAACGAGCGCCGATGGCAGGATAACCGGATTCGACGTTGACATGGGCGCCTATTACGGCCTCGTTTCAAAATTCAAGGAAAACTGCACGCTTTGCGGAAGCGAGACGATACTTGCCTCGCCCGATGGCGCAAAAGTGGATGGGGCGGAAGCGCTTGAAAAATGGGAACCGGACCCAAAGGACAAAAAACCCATTCTGGCAGTCGTGGACACCAGAGGGCGCATAAAATGCTGGCACTATCTTCGCACCTGCGGATTCTGGCGCGACGCAATCGCAATTTGCTCAAAGACAACGCAAAAAGAGCATATTGAATATTTGAAAAAGTGCAGCGTCAAAATCATAATTGCAGGAATTGAAAAAGCAGACATGAGAAAGGCGCTTTTGGCGCTGAACGAAAAATACGCAATCAAGCGCATTCGTGTTGATTCCGGCGGAACCCTGAATGGAATTCTCATCCGCGAAGGTCTTGCGGACGAATTCAGCATTCTTGTCCATCCTGCACTGGTGGGCGATGCAGGCGGTAAGTCTGTCTTCAATCCACCGGTTCCCGGCAGCCCTGAAAGAATCAAGCTTGTTTCCATGGAGAAAATTGATGGCGGGCTTGTCTGGCTGCGCTACAAAGCCATCAAAAAATAAGCCGGATTATTATTGGCACAATCAGCACCGCCATCAGATGGCTGCGCTTTATCCCGAGCATTGGCGGAATCATGCCAATTGCAGTCGAAACCGCGAGTATGAAAAGCCCAAGCCAGCCGGAGAAAATCCATACCAGCGCAATCAGGAAAATCACGATGCAGCGCGACATCTTCTGATATGGCAGTTTCGAAAAAACCATTGCGAATTTTTTGGCAGAAATGCGCACCAGGAAATATGATGCAGTTGCAGACAGTAGAGCAGACATTGCAAGGATAATCATTGAATTTGGTGGAAGAATGCCGTCCCACTGCTCCACAGGAATTATCTCCGCCACTGCCGTCATTGCCCCGCTTCTGGCGCTTCCGGTCATGAAAAGGGTCGCGAGGGCGAAAATGGAATCTGCGGAGCAAACCGCCGCAAGTGAAACCATGGCGCTTTCCGCATTGAATTTTTTTTGCCCAAAATTCGCCACAATCGTTGCCTGCGAAGGCCCGAGTCCTGGGAGAAAGCCGACAAATGCGCCAGCGATTGAGCCAGTGGCGATTGATTTTGCTGCGATCTTTGCATCAACGTTAATTTCATCAGTTTTCTGCTCTGGAATTTTTGCATCTTGGGAAGAGCCAAGCATCGTGCTTATGCCAAAAAGTCCCGTGAATATTGGAAAAAGCGGAGTTGTTGCAAGCCCAAACGGCGACGATACCGAAATTTCAAGCGTAAAAATTCCAAAAATTCCTGCAAGCGCGAAAACCGCGGCGGCAGCTGCAACTCTTTTTGCGCCTTTTCCATACTCGGAGAGAATTAGCAGAATTGAGATTGCAATCAGGATATATGGCGTTGCCGATTTTATGGCTGGGCCAAGATTAATCGGCGAACCGATGATGAACCTGAACGGCGCGACTGCCAAAATTGCGAAAACAACTCCGCCGATGCAGCCAATGGCGGCAAGGGAAACTGCTTTGTATCCATCGCCCTTCATCAGCATTGAATGCCCGGGAAGAATCGAAAGAGCAGTTTCGGGGTCTGGCGCCCCTATGAAAGTCGACGGCAAATACGAAAAAAAGACATTGGAAACGGCGCATGAAACTATGGCGGCGCAGACCATTTCGGCGGCAGCGCCTTGCGTCATCCCCGTGAACGAGGAAAGCGCTAAAATTATAGAAGGCGCAAGCGACGAGAGCATGAGCGCTACGTTGTTTGGATGCAGACCCGGAAGAAGCCCCGCAACCACGCCGAAGAAAATCCCGATTGCGGCAAACGGCACAACAAGCAAAATTTCAATTGTCAGTCAATCACCGCATCGGAGACTCCAAGATAGTAGCGGAAACATTCCTGGTCGAAAATGACCTGCCCGCGCACCGAAATATCATCGCCTTCTACTGGCATATGTTCCGGCTCTTGCAATTTTACGGAAATTCCGCATCCGCCTGATTCGAGCATGAAACTGTATTTTCCGCAGTCGTTTGCAACGCCCGAAACTTCAACTGCCATACCAAGGTATTCTCCGGGATTATTCGCAAGCTCCCACACCCAAAGAGAAGCGGACTTGCTTGCTGATTCCCTTATGATGTGCAACGATTTTTCGCTCAATGCGTAAAGCTCGAATTCCCCGTTGTATTTCACCACCTTCCCGGTTGCGCGCACAAGGTCGCCGAAATCGAAATCGGAACTGCACTGCTCAAGGAATATGGAAAATCTCTGCGATCCGTTTTTCGGGTCCCTCGCCGAAATTATAGCACCTCCCGAATCGAGGCGATGCATCTGGCGCACAACGCACTCGATTTCAACGGCTTTGCCTTCTAGCAGGGGGATTTGCGATACCTTTGCCTCTTCGGGCGATGCAAAATGCGATATGGCCCCAAGGCAAATGGTTCCAAGGACGGCAAAAATCGCTATGAAAAGGTCAATTTTTCGCATCGAATCCTACAAGAATTATGGCGCAGGATATTGAATTAATTGACACCTGTCATGCAATTTTTCAGTATTTTTATATAGTTCTACGAACATACTCAGAATAGTTGTTCGAAAGAGGTGTGTTCATGGAAACAAGAAAGCTTCCAAAGTGGGCAATGAATGTTTTAGGCAAGGACGTCGCGGAATCCGAAGTGAAGGAAGGGCAAGTGCTGTCCAATGGCATATTCTTCAAAAGCGCCATCGGCAGGACAGACAAGGAGTACATACTGGTCGAGAAGCGCACGCTTGCGCCTCCGAAGTACACAAGGTTCCCAATATCCGAGGCGAAGGAAGGCGGGGCAATAGTGCAGTGCCCGTCTTGCAGCAGCAGCGTGCGCCTTATGCAGGGAGTGCTGCCAAGAGAGATATACTGCATAAGCTGCGGATCCCATCTTGCGGTCGGCGAAAACCTGCTTGTCACGTTTGTGCAGCCAATACCAGCGCCTTCGCAGCCAAAGACGCCCGAGCGTATAGTTCCTGAGCCTTCAGGACCATTCGAATACAAAGGATATGTGCTCCATACCAAATCCGTGGCCCTCAAGGGCGGAAGGCAGCAGCGCATCTACTTCTTTTCCAAGCACGCCCCGCACAGCGGAACGCCTTGCGCGATGCCGGAAGGATATGTCGTCGGCGTGAACAATCGCACCGGACTGCCGTACCTTAAGAAGGCATCGGGCGCCACCGCGCTCGCCAAAATTCCGTCGGCGCCGGCAGCATTTTGCGAAAAGAGGGACGACCTCACGCTGATACATGGCATCGGGCCGGAATACGAGAAGAGGCTGAATGCCGCAGGAATAACAAAATATGAGGATCTGCTTAAGTACGAGCCAGACGAGCTTAGCCGCATTGCAAGCCCGGACAATAGCTTTGGCAATCGCGCAGGCAGGCAAAGATGGAAGGCGCAGGCCAAGCGCTTTGCAACAGAAAAGAAGTATGCAGGAAGATGATTCTTCCTTTTCTCTTGTTTTTCCCTTTTTTTTGAAAATTCTTGAAAGAACTTAGATGGATTTTATCCAGCTTGCAAGCCCGTTCATTGCATATGCTATTCCAAGAGCTACAGTCAAAAACCCCATTATGCGCGTAAGCGCCCTTGTCCCGTTCGGCCCTATGTATTTCAAAATTTTCGGGGCATTAAGCAGAAGCGTGAAAGTAATCGCCATCGTTACTGCAATTGCAAGTATCACAAGATACCATTCGGCCCTGTGCTCTCCCATTGCGACGACACAAAATGATATCGCGCCGGGTCCTGCAAGAAGCGGTATTGCAAGAGGCACAAGCGCAATGTCGCCGCCCCTTGGGACTTTTCCACCCGTCGGAAGCTCTCCCTGGTGTCCTGCCTCCGCCGCCGAATGCCCCTCCGCTATCTCCTCGACGCGCGATGCCTCGACGTGCTCTCCTTCCTTTAGCATGTTAAGGCCGAATATCGCAAGCAGTAGGCCGCCTGAGACCTTGAGCGCCTCTATGGAGATGCCCATGTAATCGAGAATGTACCTTCCGGCAATTGCGAAAAGCACAAGGAATGCGCTTGCGTATATTATGGCGTCGCGGGCTGTGAGTATCTGCTCTTTTCTGTCGCGGTCGGAAGTCATCGAGATGAAAAGCGCAAGCGTCGAAAGCGGGTCGACGATGATTATCATTGGTATGAATATTGCAAGAAACAGGGTGACGAATTCAATTATTACGGCCATTGCATCATCTCTATCTTGAATCTGCAAGCCCAATAAAAACGCTCTTGAGCAATCTGCGCCGGACGCTAGCAACCAATTTAAATTCAAAAATCAATACTCATGGACGATGATGAACGCCCTGCAAGCCGAAGGACTGGTAAAGCGATTCAATGGATTTTCTGCGGTCGACGGCCTCAGCTTTGAAGTGCAACAGGGCGAGATTTTTGGGCTTCTTGGCCCGAACGGCGCCGGAAAGACCACGACAATCCGTATGCTTTCCTGCCTGATTGCGCCAACATCCGGCACCGCGACTGTCAACGGCCACGAAATCATAAATGACCCGCTTGCGGTTCGAAGAAGCGTCGGCATACTTACCGAGAACCCGTCGCTATACGAGCGCCTGACGGCCTACGAGAACATGGATTTCTTTGCAAGGGCATATGGCATCACTGACGAGCGTACCCGGAAAGATAGGATAAAGGAGCAGCTCGACTTCTTTGGCCTTTGGGAAAGGAGGAATGACAGGGCTGGAACGTTCTCGAAAGGAATGAAGCAGAAGCTCGCCATTGCGAGGGCGCTTGTGCACGATCCGCCGGTTCTTTTCATGGACGAGCCTACGGCAGGGCTTGATCCGGAAGCATCCAAGAACATACGGGAACTGATTGAAAAATTGAGCAGGCAGGAGAAGCGCACCATTCTTCTTTCAACTCACCATCTTGAGGACGCCGAACGGCTTTGCAGGCGCGTAATGATTATCAAAAAAGGCAAAAGCGTGGTCGTGGGCTCGCCTGAGGAATTACAGGACAGCATGGCCGGAAAGCCATCAGTGGAAATATCGATGGAATATGTTTCGAAAGCAATTATCGATGCGGTGAAATCGGTCGAAGGCGTGGGCGAAGCGTTTTCGCAGGGAAAGAATGGAAGAATAGTTGCGACCGTTGAAAATGCAAAATCTGCGGTGCCCATGATAGTCCGCAATGCCGTGGGCGCTGGCGCCTCGATTCTTTCGGTCAGCGTCAAAAGGCCGTCTCTGGAAGACGCGTATCTCAAGCTAGTAAAGGAAGAAAATGAGGCGCAAGAGAATGCAAAGGAGGAGAAGCAATGAGGTTTGAAACCGCGATGCTCGTCTTCCGCAAGGACTGGACCGAAATGAAGCGCAACTGGCAGGTGCTGATGCCTATTTTGATAGTTCCGCTCATGTTCTCCGTCGTTCTTCCGCTGCTCACCCTTTTTGTCCCAAGCATTTCCTCAATGCCGGGAGACACCCTTTCGGATGTTCAGGCGATGTTAGACAACCTTCCGCAGCAGATACGCGCCGAGCTTGCCCAAATGAGCGACATGCAGGTTCTGATTTATGTGATGTCCGTTTATTTCTTCGCGCCATTCTTCCTGATAATACCGATAATGGCATCAAGCGTGATAGCATCCGACAGTTTTGCAGGCGAAAAGGAGCGAAAGACGATAGAGGCGCTTCTAGCAACGCCAATATCGGACAGCGAACTAATGTTTGGAAAAATGCTCGTATCCTTCCTGCCGGCCCTTGCAATCACCGTGATATCTTTTGCGGTTTACGCGGCGGTAGTTGATTTGGTGGCATTCAGATATTTCGGAAGGCTTCTCTTGCCGAATGCAAATTGGCTGCTCTTGATTTTCGGGCTTTCTCCTGCCGTGTCCCTGGCAAGCATAGGGCTTACTGTGATAATTTCCGCGAAGGTCAAAGGCTTCAGAGAGGCGCAGCAGATTAGCGTCCTGCTCCTGCTTCCGGTGCTTGGCCTGCTTTTCGCGCAAGTTTCGGGCGCGCTTATTTTCGGGCCAGCGGTGATTGGAACCCTTATCGCGATTTTCATCGTAGTTGACTTAATCATGTTCAAAATCGGCGTGTCTATTTTCAGGCGCGAGGAGATATTGGCGAA
>JAQUQK010000041.1:0-2470 GCA_028716125.1 Thermoplasmatota archaeon
AGCGTTTTTGCGCTGCCGGCCTTGAGCGACCGTGTATCCAGTGAGTAAATAAAATCTTTCTGTTCGTTTCGCGCGAAAATTTCTGCAGTTTCGGAATTAGCCGAGTGCGCCCCTGCCTGCCTTGGTGTATCTTATCAAATGCTTGCAAAGGCGTTCCATTCCGCCCTCGCGGTAGACGTTGAGCTGCCAGTCCGAAAAGCTCTTTCCACGCCGCGCTACATCCCATTGGGAAAGTTCTTCTTTCGAAAAACCCATTTCCTCAATGTCGTCTTCAAGACTTTCGACGAACTGTGTCAGGGACTGCTGCGCGGAGAGGCCGCCGAATTTTGCGGACATACCAAACCTTATTGCAAGGCGCCGGTTCTTCGCGATTGTTTCCTGGTCGATGAATGGCGCCGATTCTCTTGCGGCGCGCGACGCAATGGCTTGCATCAGCACGGCAGTTGAAAGAGTCATTTTTATGCTCGGCTGGTTGTCGAAAAGGCGCACCTCGACGGTGTTCCAGTCTGAAATGAGCGTGGCGTCAAGCTGGCGCGGGTCCTTTCTCACTAGCGCGCGAAGCTGCTCCGCTGTACAGGGCTTTGAAAGATACGGCAGACCGGATATCGGGCCAATCGCAACCGCGTTTGCCATGCGGTAGCTTCTAAACGCTGTTTCCTGTGAATCGTGGAAAGGCGAATTTGCGGAATACGAAATGAGATTATAGATATCGTTTCGGATGAAATTAAGGAAATTGCACGAAACGCCGTTTGAAATGCCGACGTGGTGCTGCTCCGAGAAAAATTCCTGCGGGTTTATGTCTCCCCGTGGGTTGCACCCTGCGGCAATAAGTTTGTATCCCGCGGCTTCTGCGGCCTCGAATGCAACCGCGCGAAGTTGGGTTAGCCAGTATTTCAGGCGGTCGTATGTCCAGCATACGCCTGTGGAAATCTCAAGCTGTGTCTTGTAATCGTCCTGCCAGATATATCGGAATCCCTTTGCATTTGGTCTTGTGTAAGAATCCGGGAGATATTTTGCGATGCTGTCAAATGCTGGCACAAGCTTCCCATTATCGTCGACAATCTGGAATTCCTGCTCGACGCCGTGGGAAAAGGAAAACATCTGGTCCGCCAGCCTCGCTTTCTCATCCTCACTTAAGGGTCTCGAGCTGGCTCATTATGTTCCAGACCAGCGTGCGGGCGTGCATCGGTATGTTCTGGTCGTTCGCAAGCTCGTCGAGTATCGACGTTGCCGTAGCGGCCCTGACGTCCATTGCGCGCCTGGCGTCCATGAGGGCGACTTTGGCCTTGTCTCCGCCGAGGCGGATGTTTCTTGGAACCGATGTGTCGTTTATAAGCATGTCTAGTCTGCCGCATACAACTTGTATTCTTTTATCTGTTTCTGCCATCTTATCACCTTTAGAATCCAATGTGCCTTCAAATCCGCTGAATTTTTGCAGCTTTCGCGGAGAATCTTGCGAACCCCGTATCAATTGCGCTTTCTAAAGTGTTTTGATACAATCGGCGCATTATGCCAGATACATGCCCTTCTTACGCCAAAACCGCAATATTATAAACACAGCACCCGATTCATATCTGGGGATGCGGATGGGATTTAGCAGACATGCTCTTGTATTTCCAGAGGGCACGATATTCGAGGAACACTCGATAGTCACTCGCGGGGACGCAATTATAGCGGATTACTGTGCCCTTGACTTTGGCATAATCACGGACGGGCGCGTTTTTGCGGGGCAGAAGACCAGGATGAAAAGCATAAACGCCAAAAATGACGTCCGAATCGATATGGGATCCGTTGTCGAAGGCGACGTTTACAGCGGAAACGACGTTTTCCTGGGCGAGCGCTCCCAGATAACCGGAAAATTGAGCATGGAAGGCGACCTTGACGTCGGCGACGACGTGAAAATCGAGGGCGGCTTCGAGGCGAAGGGATGGATAAACATACGCAATCCAATCCCGATGATAGTCTATGTTTTCATTTACCTGCTGCAGCTCATACGCGCAGGAAAAAGCGAAGAAGTTGAGGAAATACTAAAGGAACTCGAGGAAGGCGGAGAAGAGGCGATTCCGGTTTCAGATATTTATTCGTACGTTCCGCACTCTTCAGTGATTGGACTTCAGAACTCGTCAACGCCGGGCTCGCTGATGGTCGGAAGCAGGTCAAAACTGCTCGGGAACTGGGAAGTCAGCGGAATTACGAGCATAGGCTCCGAATCAAAGCTTTACGGAACGATAAAATCCGCAAACAGCGTTGTAATTGGCAGCGCAGCCGAGATTTTCGGCTCGATACACAGCGACGAGAAGGTTTCACTGGACGAGAACGCCCGAATTTGCGGCGACATTTTCTGCAAGACGCTTAAGATGGCGCAAAGCGCGGTAGTCGAGGGCACGATCAAAGCCCAGCTCGGCATAAAATTTGTGACAAAGAAGACAGAGATAATGGATGAGGCGGTTGAAAGGTTCAACGAAGGCGC
>JAQUQK010000041.1:2570-11601 GCA_028716125.1 Thermoplasmatota archaeon
GCAAGACGCTTAAGATGGCGCAAAGCGCGGTAGTCGAGGGCACGATCAAAGCCCAGCTCGGCATAAAATTTGTGACAAAGAAGACAGAGATAATGGATGAGGCGGTTGAAAGGTTCAACGAAGGCGCCATCGACGGGATAAATTCCCTTCTTTAGACGCCCGCGCTTCTTTCTTGCAATCTTACCGGATTATTTGATCATTTCTTCTGCTCTATTTTATCCAGGTCCTCGAACCTGTCGTGCAGTTTCTTCATGACGCCCGGAAGGGTCGTGTATTCCATGTCTTCCATTGGCAGGCGGTGAGGCTCGAAAGGACCGTGCCTGCGCATATAATCTGCGACTTCCCAGGACTTGGTGCGTGCGCCGTCGAAAGCAGGGTCGTCAAAGAGATCGACCGGGCCAATAAGATCCCCATCTGCAATCTGGAATCCAAGCGCCATCACTCTTGGCGGGCCGTCGAAGCGCGTGCATCTTGCGTGCTTCTGGTCTACAGGCATTATCGGGCCATTGTGGGAACCGCGCATCCATCCGGAGACAAGGTGCGGGAAAGTGAAAGGCTCTATGACTTCGCCAAGCGCAGGAAGGCCGGACTGGCATCTTACTATTGCAACGGGATCATCCTTTCCAACGTATTCGCCTGCGATTTCGTAAAGTTTCTCGGTGCTTATGCAGGCCGCGGCTTCCTTTTCAGGAACTTTTGAGCCCGGCTTTGGGAAGACGCGCTTTATAACATACCTGGATTTTGCGCCTATCATCGCAAGAATGTCGTAAGTTTCTTCTGGTGCATCCATCACGATTTTCTTATGCTCCAGGATGTCCCATACTTCGAACCGGAATCCTGCGTGGCAAGTCGGATCGATTACAAGTCCCGCAGTGTTGAACGGATCTGCGAAAATCTTGTACATCGGCAGATTGAACGCGCCTGGCTCCGTCTTATCCATCATGAAAACCACGAACGGATCGGACTTGCGCTCCTCGAATTCCACTTCGGCAATTCCCGGGCCCATTCCGCGTATGTTTCCTGAGAATGCGTCCTTGAGAATGTCCTGGCCTGCGCCGTAAAGCTTCATCTCCTTTGCTATTGCAGTAGCGGCGACAAATGTGTCCCATGCGAGCTTGTGGATGCTCTGGCTGTCAACGCCCTTGCGGTGCGTCATGATGAGCTGGAGGTCGTCCCCACAATGAGTGACGTAGAAATCTATAATTGTTTTCTTTTTCTTGGCTTCGGAAAGGCGTTTTCTTGCTATTTCCATTAGCCTCGGATGAACGTCGACGTGTCCTGGGAACCCTCCTACGTCGGCCTTTATGACAGAAATTGTTATTTTTGCCATAGCCAGAATTAGGCTTTATGTTATAAAATTTTTGTTTTTCATATCTTATGGTTTTTCGTCATTTGACGATCAATTGGCCAGATGGATAATTTTTCAGTATGCTGCAGGCAAAATCTCGGCGTTTTGTAGGCAAGTGCCGTTATTCGGATTTTTTGTTTTGCAGAATAAAATCCGCGCAAATGAATTGCGGTCGTTTTATCGTGATTTTGCCGCTTAGATAAAAATTATCTTCATGTTGATGCGCTTTTCTTAAAAAAAACCTCGGAAAATAGACGTTTTTGCTAATGGTTTTTTGATGTATGAAAAATGATCAACGAAGATAATGAAGAGCGAAGTTCATATTAACGTCAACTAGATTCGGGAACGATAGAAATGTCTCTGGTGGAGATTAGGTTCCACGGCAGGGGCGGGCAGGGAGCCGTTACGGCGGCTCAGCTGCTTGTTGCTGCCGCGTTCAAGGCCGGAAAGAAGGGTGTCCAGGCGTTTCCGTTTTTTGGCGCCGAAAGGAGAGGCGCGCCCGTTATGGCTTTTGCAAGGGTTGCTGACGAGGAAGTCGTCATCCACAGCCAGATTTACAACCCGGATGTTGTCGTCGTCCTTGACAGCGGAGTCATGGAATACGTCGACGTAGCAAAGGGCGTGAAGGAAGGCGGGCTTGTCATAATAAACACAACCAAGAAGCCGTCAGAGTATAATTTTGGAAAGGTTCGCGTGGCGACGGTCGATGCAACCGGAATCGCAATGAAGAACAAGATTTCCATCAGCGGAATTCCGATTGTCAACACCGCAATTCTCGGCTCAATCGCCAAGTGCGTGAACTGGGTTGGAATTGAGCACCTGGAAAAGGCAATCACTGAAAAGATGGGCGAAAAGGCGCCGCAAAACATCGAGGCCATACGAGAAGCATATAACTCAACGGTGGTGGCTTAATGATTTCGAAAGTCGAGAAAAGGGACAGGTCTATGGACAAGCGCACGACCATATCCAGGCCGACTGAAGGCGCAGCCGGGAAAACAGGCTCGTGGCGCGACCAGAAGCCCGTATTGGACCAGAAGAAGTGCAAGAAGTGCCTGCGCTGCTGGATATTCTGCCCCGAGGGCGCAATCGTCAGAAAGGAAGGCGACGCGGTCGAGATTGACTACGAATACTGCAAGGGATGCGGCGTTTGCATGAAGGAATGCCCGTTCAAGGCAATCATAATGGTCCGCGAAGGCGAAGTTTACGAGAACCAGGAAGAATGCGCAAAGGAGGAACCTTAAATGCCAAAAGAAATAATTGACACGGCAAACCACATCGCCGCGGAAGCGGTGCGCATTGCAAAGCCCGGAGTAGTGGCGGCATATCCTATCACACCCCAGACAACGATTGTAGAAAAGATTGCGCAGATGATTGAAACTGGCAAAATGAAGTCCGAATTTATCTGCGTGGAATCAGAGCACAGCGCGATGACGGCGGCAATAGGCGCTTCCGCATCAGGCGTCCGCTCGTACACCGCAACGTCTTCCCACGGCCTGCTTTTGATGCACGAGATGCTGACATGGGCTGGAATGGCAAGGCTTCCGGTGGTAATGACAAACATCAACCGCGCGGTCGGCCCGGGATGGAACATCTGGTGCGACTTAAACGACGCGCTGGCGCAAAGGGACACCGGATGGATACAGATTTACTGCGCATATCCGCAGGAAATTTTCGACACCACGATACAGGCATTCAAGCTCGCGGAGGACAAGCGCATCTCCCTGCCGGTAATGGTGAACCACGAAGGCTTCATAATGTCGCATACCTCGATGCCCGCAAAGATTTACGACGAGGCCGAAGTCGACAAATACCTGCCGAAATACAACCCCAACTGGAAACTCGACCCGCAGGACCCGCTTTCCCACGGCAATCTCATCTCGCCCGAACATTATACCGAAGTGCGCAACGACATGCAGAAGTCTTTCGACGCGGCAAAGGACATATTCGTCAAGAACGCGGAAGACTGGAAAAAGCAATTCGGCTCATACTTCGGCGGAATGATAGAATACTACATGTGCGATGACGCCCAATACGTCATGGTTACACTGGGAACAATCGGCGCCGAAGGAAAAGTGGCAGTCGACAAACTCCGCAAGGAAGGGCACAAGGTCGGCATAGCGAGGATACGCATGTTCCGCCCGTTCCCGACTGAAGAAATAGAGAAACTCTCTAAGAAATCAACTCTCATAGTAATTGACAGGGCAATCTCGCCTGGCATGGGAGGAATCGTCCACAGCGAAGTCAAGTCGTGCGCTGCGCCGGGAACAAAGATTTTCGGCTTTATTGCAGGGCTTGGCGGACGCGACGTCACATACGGCGACATTGAAAACATGATCCGCAAGGCAATCGAAGGCAAGGCAAAATCATCTGAATGGTATGATCTAAAGGAGGCGCAGTAAATGGCAATTAAAGACCTTCCAAAAGACGAATATCTGCTCAAGGGCAATGCGGCGTGCCCTGGCTGCCCGGCGTCGCAGGCGCTTCGCGTAGTCCTAAAAGCGCTCGGACAGAACACCACAATGGTCGTTCCGGCATGCTGCACTGCAGTTATCCAGGGAATTTATCCAAAGAGCGCATTCAACGTCCCGCTGATGAACATCGCGTTCGAGGCGGCGGCCGCATGCGCAAGCGGCATAAAGGCGGGCTACAAGGCGCAGGGCAATGATGATACAAACGTCCTAGTCTGGGCAGGCGACGGCGGCTCTTATGATATCGGTTTCCAGGCGCTTTCGGGCGCGGCAGAGCGCGGCACTGACATGATATTTATCTGCTACAACAACCAGATGTATTCAAACACTGGCGTCCAGCGCTCCGGCGCGACACCATACGGCGCATCCACCACGACAACATGGACAGGAAAATTGGAGCACAACAAGGACCTTTCGGAAATAATGATCGCCCACCACATACCATACGTGGCAAGCGCGTGCGTCTCGTACCCGGAAGACCTTTATGCAAAGGTGCAGAAGGCAAAGTCCATCAGGGGATTCAAGTTCATAGAGATACTTGCGCCCTGCCCGCCAGGCTGGCGCTTCCCGATGGAATCAATGGTCGAGCAGGGGCGGCTTGCAGTCGAGTCCGGAATGTGGGCATTGTACGAGGTGGAAAACGACAAGATGACGTTCACCGGCCCAAGCAAGGGAATACTTGAAGGGCTCCGCCAGCGCAAGCCAGTCGTGGAATACATGAAGGCGCAGGGCCGCTTCTCCCACCTGTTCAAGCCAGGAAACGAGGGCAAGATGAAAATCATAGAGCAGCACCTCGACGTAGTCTGGGACAGGTACAGGAAGCAGTCGTCGTGCCTCAAGTAAGGGAGCTAAAGTGTACAAGCCGATTGTATTCCGGTGTGCAAAATCCATAGAAAAGCAAGTCAGGCCGGCGCTTGAAAAGCGGGCGCTTGCACCATTCGAGGCAATCGGCGAATATGTCTGCTCTTTCTATCTCTCTTTTTGTTTGATTCCTGACGCAAAAAACCGCTCCGACGTTTATCTTGGAACATGCCTTGGCAAGTCACTCGACGCTGAAGCCGTAGCAGAAATAATCGCCGTCGGAAAAAATCTTGGAATTGAAGTGCGAGAAGCAAACGACAGGTTTGCAGGCGGCACAGACATCCATGAGGCGCGCGGCAAAGTTCCTGCCATCCAGTTTGCAGTTAACGAGAAAATTTCAAGCCGCGCCCCTGAATTTGCAGGCGCGGTCGCCGACTTGCTCATTTCCAGAACTTCCAAGTCTGGCCTGCCGGAGTTCAACCGCAAGGTAATCTCAAATTCTCTTTCAGCACTCGAAAATGATGCAATGTCGCTGTTCGACGCACAGAAAGGCGGCGCTAGAATCCAGGTGATTCTTGACGAGATTTCCGCAGAAAAAGAGCGCACGGAAGAAATTGGCGCCGATGGCATCGATCCGCTCCTAGCCAAAATTGAAATTCTCAAAAAAGCTCTCGAGAAGCTGCGCACACTTGCAAAGGAAAAGCAGTTCAAGAACGAATCCGAAAAGCTCGAAGAGGAGCGCAGACGCATAATCGCGGATATCGCCGACCTTGAGAAGATGCAAAACGAAATGGACGCTGAGGCATACAACGCGGAAAAGGAAGGCCTTGTGTTCATGTTGAAAGAAGTCGAAAGAATGATTAAAGAGAAGAAAAAATCCGGTTGAATTTTTAGTAGTAGATTGTTATTTCTATCTTGTAATGGCATGCGACGTTTACGTGATTGTGCATCAATATTTCCCATTCGCCGGAATGCTTTACAGTATTGACTATTGTGTTGAGCGGTGAAGGCGACTGCGTTCCAACAATTCCGCCGTTCCCGCGGAACGCCGCCTGATCACCGATGCCGTCGGTTATCGTGAACATGAGCCCCTGATATTCATTGGACCACGAGCAATTTATGTCCACCCTCACGGCGTTTTGGGGGACGTTGAATTTGTAAAATGTCTTGAGCATTGGCAGAGGCCCGATTACAATCTCCGCAACATCTACGGGGATTGCAACTGGAATGTCATCCTCGAAGACGATTGTCTGCTTGGTTGCGGGCGCCAAAGGCGGAATGCCATCGCATTGTATTTTTATGTGGTAATTCACATTGGCAGCGATTCCAGACCCTTCAAAAGAACCCGGGACGATCATGAAAACCTGGGGGGCGCCCCAATCTGAGGGATCGACTTCGACCACATATCTTTTCGAATTTCCATTTGCGCTCTGCGGCTCCAGCCTGAGAAGCCCGAGCTCCAGGCACACAGGACTCGGCTCATACGACAGGTCGACGATTATCTCGGACGCGCCCCTGAATGGGTATACATACCACTTGCCATCGTGCTGTTTTTCAGTTTCCACGGAAACCGTCACTGGATTGATGAAATACGCCCGTATCACGACGTCGCCTTCGTCGACAACAGTTGTGAAAATTTGCCCTGCGGGACTTTCTGCTGCGCATTCGTCCGCCTGATTTTCATTTCCGGACACGTCCGACAATTGGCTTTCATCGGCTTCTGAGATTTGGCCTTGAATTCCAAATCCCCCCGCAAACGTCGCGCCCAAAAACAGCAGTGCCGCCAATATCGCCCCAACATTCATGTTTTCACCAATACCGAATTTGGCACTCCAGTATAAAAACATTCTAGATACGACGTTTAAACGAACGCATTATGGCAAGCAGGATCATGTGGCGATTTTCAAAAATTCTTCGGCTTTTTGTCTGGTTCCCGGCCTTGAATTTTCCAGAAGCCCGTTTCCGAATTCAGCAACTTTCTTTTTTATTTCCGGCCCTAGCTTGCCGTAAAATTCCCCAAATGCAACCATCGCATGGCCCATCAGAATGTTCCGGCATTCGCTTGTCGGAAGCGGGACTTTTGCGCTTCTCAACAGTTCGCGGGCGATTCGGTCCGCCAGCTTCGGCTTAAAATTTGCAATCCTGCCTGAAATTCCAACAATATTTGCCGCTGTTATTAGCGAACCCGATTTCATAAGCCCGTAAAAATCATTGAAGATTTTCTCGAATTTTCCTTCCTTGTCCGCCGCCGTAAGATTGCCAATAATGCGGATTGCATTCCAAACGAGGACTTTGTTTTTGTGGGTTAACAATTTCACAAAGAAATTCCATTCAGAATACAGCTTTTCAGGCGCTTTTTCGCTGGCGATGGAAAGGACCTTTGCTGCCTTAAATTTGGCGCGCGCGTTTTTGGAAGAGATGGCGCCAATGACTTCCGCAAGAGCGTCCGGACTTGCCAGCGCAATTTTCGCAATTTTCTCGGAGTTGTCTTCCTTTTTGGCAAGCGCTTCAAGTATTCCTTCCATTTTACCGTATTGAATAACGCTTTTGAAATAAATAAATCTCGCGCCGGATAATTTTATATTTGCGCAACCGCTTGCGAGGGCGATGGAAATCCGCTCTCCGCGCACAAAAGAGGAATTTGCCCAATACTACAATTTGCGCTGGCGCATCCTTCGTGCTCCATGGGTCCATTCGAAAGAGCCGGAATTAGATGAGCTCGACGAAAATCCGGACGTAGTCCACATGGCTGCAATTGATAAGGGTAAGGTCATCGGAGTGGGGCGCGGCCAGATGAATTCGCCCGACGAGGGACAGGTGCGCTACATGGCCGTTGATGAATCCTGCCGCGGGAAAGGCGCCGGCGGCAAAATTCTGAGTGTGATTGAGCGCGAGATGGCAAAGAATGGCGCAAAATACGCCGTACTGAATGCGCGCGAGAATGCCGTAAATTTCTACATGAAGCACGGCTACAAAATAATCAGGGAAGGCCCACTGATTTTCGGGTGCATAAAACACAAATTTATGAGAAAAGAACTTTAATGCTTTGTTTCTTCTGCAATCCAGTCCAAGAACTCTGAAATTCCGTCCTCAATTGGGATTTGCACAATGCATGGCACTTCATATGGGTGCAATTTCTTTATTTCCGCCTCGCATTTTTGCGCGATCGATTTGCACGTTTTCAGAATGATTGCGACCTCGGTGCTTTTTTCCGTCTTTCCTTTCCACCTGAAAATTGACTGTATCGGAAATATATTGGCGCAAGCGGCAAGGCGCTTCTCGACGATTGCGCTTGCTATAACTTCCGCAGTTTTCTCGTCGGGCGCCGTTGCGTAAATCATGCAAAATTCCTGCGCTTTGTCCATGATTATCTTAATAAGAAGGCTGAATATTACCCTGCCGACGGATTGAATATAATGGACGGACTTTTAACAACTTTGGCGGTCCTCGCCGTATACTTCGCAATCGTGGTAGTGCTTCAGAAAAAGAAGATACTCGAGAAATACAATATGGGCCTATGGGGCCCCGTTCTCATGGTCAGGACCCACAAGGGCGAGAACCTTATTGAGAGCGCATCTAAGCTGAAGCGCCTTTGGGCCGCGGTCGGGCCGATTTCAATAATAATATGCGCCATTCTTGGCGCGCTTCTAATGCCGCTTCTTGTCTGGAACGCAATACTCTCTTTCCAATTGCCAGTCGAGGCCACTCCGTCCCCCGCCCTGGTTATCGGGCTTCCTGGAATAAATCCAATAATGAGCGGCGCAAACTTCTGGTATGCCATCCTCGGCCTTGTAGTCGCAATAATTTTCCACGAAGGCATGCACGGCGTAATGACGCGCTTTGCAGGGGTAAAACTCAAGTCGGTCGGACTCATGTTCCTTGCAATTCCGCTTGGCGCATTCGTCGAGCCTGATGACGAGGGAGTGAACAAGCTCTCCCGCTTCAAGAGGTCGCGCCTTTTTGCGGCAGGGCCTTTTGCGAACCTTGCCATAGCGGTTGTTTTCGGCCTCCTCTTCTCAGCGGCATTCATGGGAACGGTTCAGATGAAGGCGGACGGTGCGGGAATACTGAGCGTCGGCGAGGATTCTCCTGCAGAGAAGGTCGGCCTTCAGCCGGGAATGATAATAACGTCAATGGACGGCACGGCAATAACGAACAGAACGGAGTACATAAACTTCCTTTCTTCGAAATTACCTGGCGATAACATATCTATAACAGTTTACGGTGGAAAAACCTGCTTTGCAGTTCTTGGCAAGGCTACGGACTACGGCTATAACCAATCATATGCAAACAAATCTTATCTTGGAGTGGCCACTATTGGAGTAAGGGACGCGAAAGAAATCTATGATGGGCTGAGCAGGCCATTTTCCAGCACGGGCAATTTCCTTTCATACATCCTCCTGCCGCTTTTCGA
>JAQUQK010000042.1:0-9747 GCA_028716125.1 Thermoplasmatota archaeon
CTGTTTCGCATCCAGCTATATGAGGGATATGATGCGAGGGTTCCGCCGTTCGATGACATTATCTTGTATTGCCCAGACGGCGAATCCATTGAGTATGATATGTATCCAACATCAAAAAGGTAAAACTCTGCAACAAGCGTGCTGCCATCGGATACACTGAAATAAAGCGTTATTCCGCTTATAGGCTGGGATGCCCAAGTCGTCTTCTTGAGATAAACTATTTTTTCGGAGCCGCCGGCAAGTGCCCCCGATATGGAGGCGTTTCCTGCACCCCTCACGTAAAGGGTGGCATATGTGTTTCCCTGTATCGTCTTTGCCGCGACCTGCAGGTTGCTAATTGAAGTTCCGTTGTTCTTTATTGTGAAACTGTCGTCCTGGTCGCCAAGCCCCGTGTAGAGCATATCATATCCAGACTGCACGCAGTAAGAGACTATCCACCTTTCGCCCTTGGAGCCGATCTCTATGGAGCCAGAACTTGCTGATATAGAGACGGGCTGGGCTCCCCCTGTTTTGTGTATGAGTTCGCCAATCGTATCGTACATATCGTTGAACTGCATAAGCACACTATCAAACTGGCTTTGGGCGCGCATCTGCTCTATGGAAGGGATGCCCCAGAAAAGGATTGCCATTATGCCAAGTATGGCTATTGCCATCACTAATATTGTGCCTATTACTGGCGATACTGCGTTTTTATCCTGAGAATGCAATTTTCGGGTTATAAATCTGACTGCCACGATATGTAATAGGGTGAATACGTTAAAATATGTTTGGTAAAAAAAAAACTCAGAACACCCTTCTCGTCGATTCCAGCCAAAGCCCCCTTTCAGTCTCTTTGTAAAGAAGCATTTTAGTGGACTCGATAACGCCGCGCATCTTGGTTATCATTATGAACGGATAAATTCCAAAGCCCCTGCGCTCTATCCCGATTTCAAGGACCCCGTCAACAATGTGCTTTGCAGTGTATTCAAACTGCGTGCTGTGCATTCCCTTGGTCATCATTACAAGGCTCACGCCGCCGCTCCTCCGCGTCAAGAAAACTATTTTTTGAAGAAGCGCAATCGCGTCGCTTTCGCTGCCGTTCATCATTATTGAAGACAAAGATTCCAGTGCAAGCCTGCACGGGCCTTTCATTTTTGCAGACGAGAGAAAATCCAGCGCATCCTGGGCCCGGCTTTGGCTCTTTGCCTGCTTTTTGTTCTCCGGCTCCATTATTGCGGAGTATCCGTCCACGCATTCAACGGATTTTGCCTTTTCCGGCCCGATTGACTCAAGGCCTGCGATTCCATCAACTATTTCCCTGGTCGGCCGTTCAAGGGAGTAATAGACCACTTTTTCATTTTTCAAAATTCCGCCGGAAGCAAATTGCTCGGCAAAAATGTATGTGGCATTGCAAGGCTCGCTCAAAAAAAGAATGGTGCTCCCGCGAGGGAAGCCCCCGATTTGCGCATCAAGCCCGGATATGCCAGTCGTCGTCAGTTCCATGGAACATCTCGTTCCTTACTTCTGTTCTTTCTTCTTCCCGAATGGAAGCTTTCCAAGCATTCCGCCGACATCTATGCCTTTCTTTCCTTCCTTGGACGCTTCAGGGGAAACTGCAGCATCCTGCCTTTGTTCTTCTGGCTTTGCCTCGGCGGCCTGCTCTTTCTTCTTTCCGAAAAGCGGAGGAACTGCAAAACCCTTTTTCGGCTTTTCTTCCTTTGGCGCTTCCGCCTGCAGTTTTGTCTCCTCTGCTACGACTGTGGTTTTTTGGACGGGGGCTTCTTCAACTGGTGCTCCCTGTCTCAGCTTGTCAAGAGTGTGCTCGACGTCGCCTACGCTTGTAACTGAAAAGCGGTCGGTCTTCAGCATTCCGTCGGGTGCGCGGTAAACCACTTCCACAATGTATCCGCCGGCAGTCTTGTAAAGAAGGCGCTTGTCGATTATTGTTCCTGAAATCGGAAGATCCATCCATGCCGGAGGCGCTGAAACTGGCACGGTATATGTCTTATCGGAAGTGCTGCCGGAAACTGGCTCGGCGTATTTCTTTTCGGCTCTCGTTTCAACGGGCTTTGGAACTTCTGGACGTTTTCCAAGAATGGCATCTATCTTGTTCTCTATCTCCGAAATGTCATCGCTTGATGTCTTGCCCCACCTATGCTCGTAAAGGGTCTGCTCCATGTCTTTGCACTCTTCAAGGGTCTGGAGCTCGACCTTCTCTTTTGTCTCCTGCTCGAGATATCTTTCTGAAATTATGTCCTTGCGCGCCCCTTTTTCAGGAGTTTCCTGCGGGAGCTTTTCAGACGGCTTTGCGGCAATCTTACCGGCCCATTGCCTGTTCAGGGGCTGCGCTTCATCTTGCGCCTTGGATTTGCTCCCCGCATCTGACATTTACTCCCCCTTTTTCTTCTTGCCCTTTCCCTTCTTTGGGGTTTCCTTTTTCTTTTCGACCGGTTTCTCTTCGACTGCTTCCTTGGGCTCTTCCTTGGATGCCTTTGGGACGGGTGCGATTACAAGCCTTGTCGCAAGGTCGCCGTAGAGCGCCTTGAGGCCTTCCTCGTTCGGCTTGAAGAACATGCGCCCGCCCGTGGTCTCCGCGATTATCTTGAGTACGTTCTCGTCAAAGTATCCCTTCTCGCCGATGAGAATCGGGTAAATTATGATTCCTGCTTCCTTTGCCTTCTTTGCGACTTCAATGGGATTCTCGTTGAATACTCCGCCATCGGTAAGAACTATCATTGCCTTCATGTTCTCAGGCTTGCCCTTCTCGCCGAAGATGCTCATTCCGCCCTCTATTGCAGACGAAAGCGATGTCATTCCGCTTGTCTTCTGGCCATCAAGCTTCTTGAACAGGTCTTCCATCTCGGTGCGCGAGACTGGCGAGAGTTCGCGAATTACTTTTATGTCCCTGCCAAACGTCATTACGCCAATCTGGTCGACTGCGCCAAGCGTCGCCTTCTTGTCCATGAAGAACTTTGCAGCGGCAGCTCCCGCGCCGTACCTGGATGGCTTGTAGTCCTTGTGCCCCATGCTCCATGAGCGGTCGATTGCGAGGATGATATCGGACGTGACTGCGCCAGGCCCTGCGAGAATTTCAATTTCTGCCTCGTCGCTGAATATTGCTGCGCCTGCCGGCAGCGCTTCCTTTACACGAAGCTTTATGCCGCCCGGTGCGGTAATTACAGTATTTGCCTGAAGGACCTTGTATTCAAGGAATGACGACAGCTCGGCTGCCATGCTTTCAAGCGCTGGCGCGTCAGTTTCGGATACGACCTCGAACGCAACCTTGGTGCATTCCTTGGCTTCTGCAGGCTGCATTGTTATCTCATCGCCTGATTCAAGCCCGCCGAGATTTTCAAGCGCGTCGCCGTCAAGCTGTATTGTTCCTTTCTTGACCTTTTTGCTGACGATGACTGGGAGAATTACCTTCTCAAAACCCTCGACTTGAACGAACTTCTCTATTCCTTCGCTGTCCGCAGGGTTTATCGCCGCAAAACCGTTCTCTGAAGATTTAGCAACTTTCAGCAACATGCTATCGGGCACCATTATCCCTATATTATTTATATTGCTTTCGCAAAAAAAGCGAGAAACGCAGACAGCCGCACGGCGCGAAAATAAAATTTGAAACAACATTTGATTGCGATTTTTGCGCTTTGCCCGCTTTTATGCGCACCTTTTGCGCTTCCCGAAACTTTTATTTGACCTGTTCTAATACTCCGTAAGCAAAAAGGCATAAAAACCCAAGCCAAAATTGATTATGCCGCGAGTACCGTCAGGATAAACTGGTGTATTGCTATGGCAAAGGATGCAGAAAAAACCCTTGAAGAACTCGAAGCGGAGCTTAAAGCGCTTGAAGAGCAGGAGAAGGCGCTTGCGGAAGGGAAGATGCCCGCCGCAGAAGAGAAGCCCAAAAAGAAAAAAGGCGAACCGACGAAACTGCCAATCAAACTGCCGTCCTTTGGGAAGAAATCCGACGTTGCGCCAGAGGCTCCTGCGGAGGCACAGCAAGAAGCAGCATCAGCGGAAGCACAGCAGCCCGCTGAAGAAAAGCCAGCCGCGCAAAAAGGCCCCGTTGACATGGATGCGGGAATAGACACCGAAGGCCTGAACTGGAAAAAGGAAAACAGGGAATGGGTCATAATCCCCTCCGCAAAACTCCGCGAAATGGAAGCAAAAAAGAAAGCGGAAGAAGAAGCGGCGAGAGTTGCCCGTGAGCAAGCGGAAAAGGAAAAGCAGCAGCAAAAGGGACTTGGCGCGATATTTGGAAAGCAGCCAGGCAAAAAGCTGGAAGGGGAAGGAAAGAAAAAGAAGAAGTTCCCAGTAGCATTAATTGTGATACCGTTGATATTGATTCTATTGGTCGGCGCAGTTGCCGCCGCATATTTCACTGGTGCGCTCCTAAAGCCAGGGCTCGCAGAAAAGGCATTTGGCTTCTTTGACAAGGACGTCGACAAGGACGGGATGCCAAACGACTGGGAAAAGGCAAACGGATTCAATCCTAACGACGCATCAGACAAAACATCTGATGCCGATAGCGACACGATTTCAAATCTCGATGAGTACAAGGCAGGAACAAATCCCAAGAGCGCAGACAGCGACGGCGATGGCATAAATGATAATCTTGATACCAAACCGCTTGTGAAGGACAAGGCGCCAGTGGCCGAGTTCTCGGCAGTCTCGCCGGTCTGGATCGTTGGAGGAGTTTCGGAAGACATGGCATTCAATGCATCTGCATCTTCTGACCCTGACGGAGATGCGCTGACATACGTTTGGGACTTCGGCGACGGAACCACAGGAGAAGGCGTTTCAACAGCTCATGCATATTCCGCAGCAGGTCTCTTCAACGTCACGCTGACGGTATGGGATGGCCCTGCGGTGGAAGGAAAGGCGCTGAAATCCACGAAAAACGTCATGGTCGCAGTAAATGAGCGTGTTGTGATAACGGGAACTGCAACAGGAACCGAGAATCCCGCGCCTCAGAATTTCGTTGCGAATGCCGGCGCAATCAAAGTTTATGCAAAGCTGGAATGGACGTCACAAGTACCTGTTGGTTCAAACCTCAAACTTACATTGACTGACCCTGCCGCAGTTGCGACAAGCGCAGGTGGCGAATTAGGAGGTTCTCCCCCTGCGGAGATAAATATGGATGGGCCGGCAGAAGGCGCATGGGTCGCAGCAATAGATTCCAGCCCGGCAGGCTCCAACGGCATTAACGTAGACACGGCATATACGCTGACAATAGAAATAACGTATGTATAAGTCAGCGCCATGCGTGCCCATTGCGGCAGCGCAATTCTCCTTCTTTTTCAAATAATTTTTCACCGCATTTTGGGCAGGGTTTTTTAGATGCGAACTGCGAAAGCCATGCGCTTCTCACTTCAGGTATGTTTTCGTCCATCGCCCTTGCAAGCATGTTTTTTCCCTCAATGTCCTGTCCCTCGTAAAGCTCGTATAACGGGCGCAGTTTCCCGCTAATCAGGGACTCCGCAATGCGCCTGCGCTCCCTTGATTCGCCGGACTGCCGGGATTTTATGATTGCCGCCATGACGAATCCGCCGAGTATTCCGCCGACATGCGCAAGATGCGCGACGTTTCCAGTTCCCGCTGCAGCATAAAATACCTCAAGCCCGCCCATTATGGTGACGGCAAAAATGGCAGGCACGTTTGGCACTATGAAAAAGCCGAGGAATATGGTTATCCTTTCGCGCGGGTAAAGCCAGCCGAGGGCGCCAAGAATTCCAAATATCGCGCCGGACGCGCCTATTGCATAATGGTTTAATGGATTTACAACGGCCCATAGCGCGCTTGCGATTAGGCCTGAAATTAGGTATGTCGCGAGGAATTTGCCTGCACCCATCTTTCTCTCCAGCGTAATTCCAATCATGATGAGGACAAGAACATTCATTATCAAATGCAGCGGATCCGAAATGCTGTGGAGGAACATCGTTGTGAAAATCGTGTAAAAGTGTGAAGGCAGGTACTGCGGCAGAAGATGGAATGGCGCAAATGCAAGCTCTTCATAAATCACGGGAAAAATCAGCGATGCGATATATACGGCGATGTTTGTCACTGCCAGCCCCATTGTGACCATCTTGCGCCTATAGAAATATGCAGTTGACGCAAGGATGAACAATATTGCAACGATTGAAAGCGGATTCATTGTTTACACCTTGATTTTATTCCGATTGCTAGTATGGTAATCGAAAATGCTAAAATAATACATGCAGTTCCGGCGCCGGGTGCGCTTTTGCCGCTGTTTTTGGTAATTTCCTTGTCTGCAAGCCGCCAATCGTAAAAGAATACATCCGCATAATATTTTGCAACGTTTTCATTTTCCAGAATTATGCCAAACTCCCGATTACTGCAAACTGAATTCTCATTCCAGTTTATGCTGGATACAAGCACGGTGCGGTTGTCGGCTATTGTGCCCTTGTTGTGCACGTTTGCAAAAATTCCCAATTCAGTATCGAAAAGCTTCACGCTGATGTTGTGTTCTTTCAGAAAATTCGCTGCATTCTCGTTTGAATTTGCTGTGTATGGCTTTTCAAATTCGGGGTTGTAGTTCAATATGATTTTCACATCCACGCCGCGAGCGCTCGCATTTGCAAGTTCCGACATAAGCGGGCTGAGAACTCCATCCCAATACCTGTAAATGTAAAGCTGTTCGATGTAAAGCGTTTCTTTGGCGGAGCGAATCAAATCCAGAAGCGAGGCAAGACTAGTTTCAGGCGAGAAAACGAAAGTTGCGCTGAAATTGCCGTTGAAATTTTCCGCTCTGAATTTCGGCTCGTATTCTCCGGATGAAATGGTTCTGGATGGCGCATATCCGCCCGATAAATTCGCGGGTTCTGCTTCTTCCCAATCCCAGTTGAAAACGTCGAGCAATCCTTGCGCCATCGCCCCATCGCGCACAACGATTCCCCATTCGCGGTTTCCGAAAGTGTTGTCGGTTGGAATTCCAGTTGAACCCCAGTTCGCCGATTCCACGATTGCCGTATTATTATCTATTGTCATATATTTGGCGTGGTCGAAAATGCTGCCGGACGGCTTTTGCCAGAACCGGATTTCCGCACCTTTGCCCTGCAGATTTCCAAGCATCCATTTTTCAGTTTCCTTCATTCCGCCGATTGGTGACTTTTCCACGATGATGCGCAAGGAAACGTTATCATTCAGGCGCTCTGCCAGACAGTCGTAAAGAAACGGGTTTGTGAATTCGTAGATGTTCAAGCATATCGATTCTCTTGCAGATAAAATCGCCGAAGAAATTGCATCGAAAGAACAATCTGGAGAAACGAAAGTTGCGACGTTGTGGACTGGGTATGAAAAACTGCGATTGTTAAGCGCCACCGTTTGGCCTGCGGCCACAGAAACGGCACAGAACTCACCGCAGTTATATTTGATATTATAATTTCCGGATGGAAGCGCGAGCCTGAAATATCCTGCAAATTTACTGTAATCTTCAATTCCGTTTCTCTCGGAAATGCATCGTCCGGCAAGTGCGCCACTGGAATCGTATGCGCAAACTTCTTCGCCGGAAATGTAAATCCCATCGCGCTCCGCATACCCTTCAACAAAACCCATTTCTTCCGCCGGAATTATTGAAAAATTTCCCTCATTTCGAATTTTACGCTCTGCAACAGCGCCGCCTTCGCCGTTCTTTATGCACAGTTTCAGATAATAACTATAATTCGGTTCAGGCATGACCGAAATTCTCAATGCAATATTCTCATTCCAATTTCCAATGGCATCCGTTTCTATCTGGAAATAGCAAAATCCTCCGCGCCAGTCCGTGCCGTTCCACAATTTGGTTATCGAGGATTTCCCGCCGTAAATCCATGCTCCGAAATTATATTCTGAATTTGGCTCGCCAGAAAAATAAATTGAAACCCAGAACGGCGTGCCGTCGCCGGGAATATATTTTGGAAAATCTACTGAAATGACAGGCGCGCCTTCGGCGGAAGCGCAAACTGGCAGAAACGCCACCAGCAATGTGAAAATTACAAAACCCGCGCATCCCTTCCTGAAGCACACGCGCCGAATATTGAATGGAACGTTTTATATTTTGTCAGCAGTTCACATTGATGGTATTTTTATGTTCCTCGACGAAATAGATTCAAAGTCATTCGCAAAAATGATTGGGAAAAATCCTGTCGTGATTTTGCCCATTGGCGCAACAGAAGCGCACGGCGCCCATCTTCCGCTGGGCACGGACTGCATTCAGCCGGAATACGTCGCGGAAAAACTGGCTGAAGTTTCAAAATTGCCCATTCTCATCGCCCCGCCGCTGAGATATGGCGAATGCTCATCAACGCGCAACTTTCCGGGCACCATTTCCCTTTCATTCGATTCTCTGCGTTCCGTAATTTTTGACATAATTTCAGAATTCTGCAGGAACGGGATAAAGCGCGTAGTCGTCCTGTCCGGCCATGCAGGAAGCGCCCACATGACTGCGCTGCGCCTTGCGGCAAAGGAAGCGGCGACCAAAAACAAAAAATTGAAAATAATGGTGCTTTCCGATTACGACCTCGCATACGAACTGCTTGACAAGCAGGACATTCCGAAGGACGATGGCCATGGCGGAATGATTGAAACTTCACGGATTCTCGCAATTGCGCCAGAACTTGCGAAAAAACCCGAAAAGCCAGAATTCAAGCGCGAAATCCCAAGATTTGCAGTTGTGGCAGACCCGGAAAATTACTGGGATGGCATACGCGGCTATCCCGGAAAGGCAAGCGCAGAAAAAGGAAAGGAAGTCAATGAATATATCGTAAAGCGCCTCGCCGAGGTTGTCGGGGACTATTTTTCTTAACTATGTACTGAAAAACGACCGTGCTCTTTATATTAATATTATCTATTCACCCTTCCCATAATTTGGCGTTATGCGCGTCTTGGTGTTGGATATGTCCGAGAAACCTAAATATACTAGATTTGAGAAAGCCCGCATTATCGGAGCGAGGGCGCTCCAGATAGCACAGGGCGCACCCGTCCTCATCGAAGTGACGGACAAGAACATGGATCCAGTCAGGATCGCGCAGATGGAATTCGCCGTGGGAAAGGTTCCCATAGAAATAAGGAAGAAGTGAGTTCTTCGAATAAAACAGGTGTGTTGGAGAAAGTGATTGAATGCCCGAAGAAGAGATGACAACCGAGAATGTTGAGAAGCAGGCAAAGCAGAGCGAAGGGCTGCTTGTATCCGAGGACATGTATGTTTCGTCAGTCGTTCACATCGGCACGGAGCAGAAGAGCGGAGACATGCGCGACTTCATAATAAAGACCAGGAGCGACGGCCTCCACATAATCGACATTGAGCAGACCGACAAGCGCATCCGCCTTGCGGCAAAGCTCCTCGCATCATACGAACCGAGCAAAGTTATACTTGTAGCAACCCGCCAGTACGCGCAGAAGCCAAACAAGGCAATGGCAAGCGCACTCGGCGCACAGCACATCACCGGACGCTTCATGCCGGGAAGCCTTACAAACCCGCGCGCAAAGCAGTACCTCGAGCCGGAAATGATGTTTGTTGCAGACCCCGCGGCCGACACACAGGCAATGAGGGAAGCAATCAACACGAACATACCGATAGTTGGAATTTGCCACACGAACAACGACCTCAAGTTCGTTGACCTGGCAATACCCGGCAACAACAAGGGCCGCGCATCACTCGCCCTGATCTACTGGCTCCTCACTAGGGAGACCCTCAAGAACATGGGCAAGATAAAGTCCGACGAAGAGTTCACGCTCACAGTCGACGACTTCCAGGCGGAAATATAA
>JAQUQK010000042.1:9847-11451 GCA_028716125.1 Thermoplasmatota archaeon
CACAGATATTATAATCGCCACATCTATTCCCAGTCCGATGAACATAGACAAGATGCTCCGTGAAGCCCGCGCCGAGGAGGGCGACAGGATCGAAGTCGCGTCAAAATTCGGAAACGTGAAAGGGGTCCTGATGCCCAAAACTGCATCCACAAGCGACGACGTCATAACGCTCAAGCTTGACAACGGCTACAATGTCGGAATTGCGGTTAAAGAGGACACGGAAGTAAGGCTCATTGAAAAGAAGCATACTTCTTCAAAGCCTGCGCACGCAAAAACGGAAGCATCGGGAAAGCCAATCGTCGCAATACTCGGCACCGGCGGAACAATAGCAAGTTTTGTCGATTACAGGAGCGGCGCAGTCCATCCTGCAGTTTCGCCCGAAGACCTTGCAGCATCAGTTCCGCAAATCTCGGAACTTTGCAACATAAGGACCAAGATGCTGTTTTCAATGCTGAGCGAGGACATGCAGCCCGAACACTGGCGTAAGATAGCGCATGAGGCCGCAAATGAACTCAATTCGGGAGCGCGCGCAGTCATCATACCGCATGGAACCGACACACTCGGATTCACGGCTGCGGCGCTTTCATTCATGTTGAAAAATCTCACGGGCCCCGTAATATTGGTGGGCGCCCAGCGCTCCTCGGACCGCCCATCGTCGGATGCGGAGATGAACCTTCTTTCTGCAGTCAAAGTGGCCATTGAGTCCGACATAGGGGAAGTCGTGGCAGTAATGCATGATTCCACTTCCGATGACAGGTGCGCAATCCACCGCGGATGCAAGGTCCGAAAAATGCACACCAGCCGAAGAGACGCGTTCCAGACTATAAACGGCGAGCCGATCGGATATGTAGAGACTGGCAAAATTTCAATGGCGGGGCAATATCGCAAGAAAGCAGATTCTGGACAGGTCGAAGTTGACGATAAGATGGACGACGAGAACATCTCGATGATTCTTTCATATCCGGGGCTTGGCGCAGAGCACATAAAAGATGTTGTAATTGACGGAACTGTGCTTGTGGGAACTGGCCTTGGCCACGTTTCAAACCGCATTCTTCCCGCAATCAAGCAAGTTATAGCCAGGGGCGCATTCGTCGTAATGGCAAGCCAGTGCGTCAACGGGCGCGTCAACATGAACGTATATTCCACCGGGCGTGACCTTCTGGATTTGGGAGTTGTTTCGGCGCAGGACATGACGCCTGAGGCCGCCTACGTCAAGCTGATGTGGGTTCTCGGGCATACAAAAGACAGAAAGGAAGTAAAAAGATTGATGGCTACGAACCTCGTTGGAGAACTAACTGAGTGAATATTGGATGTGTTTGAATGGAAATTGAATTCAACTATGCAAGGCGCTGGGAAAGGATACAGGAATACCTTGAAAAGAAAGAATGCGACGCTTTTGTCCTAAAGCAGGAAGGAAACGTGCGCTATCTTTCATGCGCGCACATCCCGTTCTTCCCAATATTGACATATGTTATAATACCCCGCAAAGGCGAGCCGATTGCGCTCACGTCTTCCCTCGAAGAATTCCGCGCAAGGGAAGAGGCGGCTGTTGAAAGCTTGAAGATATTCTCCCCGTATCCTGACTTGAAGAATTATGAGGCGAA
>JAQUQK010000043.1 GCA_028716125.1 Thermoplasmatota archaeon
CTATTGGCAAATAATCCGGGCTCATTGGCAGCTAATGTGGGTCTTGGGTATCGGCTATTGGCAGCTAATCCGGGCCGAAAATCACGTTGTTTGCAGGTCTTGGTGATTATGTTTGCAGGCCGCAACAGATAGGTTACTCTGCAGGAAATTAACAAGAAGCTTCATTCAGTCAATGGCCGCCCGCCGCGTCACCGGCATCCGCCGATACTTTTCTGACCCATGGCATCAACAATAAAGCCAGGAAAAATACCAGTGCCATGATATGAAACAACGTATTGAACGTGAGCACTTCGGCTTCTTGCAGAACCAGACTGTAAAGCTGCTTGAGCGCGGCCAGTTCGCTGTCCGGTAACGACAATCCGGCCATGCGTTCCTGCAAGCCCGCCAGTAGCGATTGCGCTTGTGGAGAGCCCGGCGTCACCGATTCACGCAACACCGCATAATGCCCCTTGTTCAATTGAATCATGAGCGTGTTAGCAACGGCAAGACCGATGGCGCCACCCAGGTTGCGCATCAGATTGTAAAGTCCGCTGGCATTCTTGACTTCCTCCGGCGGCAAAGTGCCCAAGGCCAGCGAATTGATGGGCAGAAAGGCAAACATCAGGGCAAAGCCACGCAAGGCCTGCGGCCAAAAAAACTCCCAGTAGCCTGACTCATGTGTGAGATCGCCGTTCATCCAGGCACCCAGCCCATAGAGAGACAAGCCCAGCGCCATCATTAATCGTGAATCCAATACTTTAGCGAGGGGGCCGGCGACGAAGGCCGACAGCAGCTGAAACAGCCCGGTGACCATCACATATTGGCCGATTTGCAGGCTGTTCAGGCCCTTGACACTGGCCAGATACATCGGCATCAAATAAACGGAGGAGTACATACCAATGCCAAGAATGAAGCTGAATACACAGCCCACGGCGAAGTTGAGATTGCGGAATGCCCAAAGGTCGACAATAGGGTGTTCGATGGTCAGTTCGCGATAGAACATGGTGATGCCGGCGACGGCGGCAACCACGCTGAAAAACACGACTTCGCGGCTATCAAACCATTCCTTCCGCACTCCTTCTTCCAGCACAAATTGCATACTGCCGAGAAAAACGATGATGTAGACGATGCCGCGGAAATCGATTTTTTCCAGCAATTGCCAGTCCGGTTCATCCACCCGCACGAACAGCCAAGTGCTCAGACACACCAAAAATCCCGGTAACAGATTGATCAGAAACAGCGCTTTCCAGGAAAATGCTTCAGTAAGATAGCCGCCCAGCACCGGTCCCGCCGTGGGTGCGATGGTCACCACCAGGCCGACGACGATGACCATGGCCGGTTGAAGACGGGGCGGAAACATCGTGTAGATCACCGCAAACACGGTGGGAATCATGGCGCCGCCAAACAAGCCTTGGAGGGTGCGAAAAACGACCATCGAGGGCAGATTCCAGGACAAGGCAACAAACAGGCTCATCAGCGTAAAGCCGCCGCAAGACAGCACGAACAGGTAACGGGTCGACAGCGCCCGGCTCAGCCAGCCTGACAGGGGGATAATCACCACTTCGGCAATCAGGTAGGCGGTTTGCACCCAGGCAATTTCATCTTGGGTAGCCGCCAATCCTGCCTGGATCTGTTGCATCGAACTGGCGACGATCTGGATATCCAGAATCGCCATGAAAATGCCGAACACCATGCCGAAAAAGCCGATCCATTGTTGCGGGGTGAGCGGTTTTTCAGCCACACCGCCCTGACTCTCCGGCGCGTCTTCGGCGGCTATAGCCGCTGCGCTCTTGGTCATATCGCCTTACTCACCCGAATCTCGATCTCTGTGGACAGCCCCGGTCTCAGACGGCTTAAATCGGTGCCGGGGCGGAACAGAATCTTCACCGGGACACGGCGCACGATCTTGGTGAAGTTGCCGGTGGCGTTTTCCGACGGCAACAGACTGAATTCTGAACCGGACGCGGGTGCGAAACTGTCCAGCGACCCTTCGAAGACCTCATCGGGGTAGGCATCAACGTAAATCTCCGCCGATTGCCCCGGCTGCATTCGGGCGATCTGGGTTTCCTTGAAGTTCGCTTCCACGAACAGGCCATCGTCCGGAATCAGAAAGCCGAGTGCGTTACCGGGTTTGACCAATTGCCCGACCTGTACGCTGCGATTGCCGATGACGCCAGCCATTGGCGCTGTGATACGGGTATTTCCAAGGTCGATGCGGGCCAGCTCCAGCGCGGCCTCGGCGGCTTTGACACGGGCGCGGGTTTCCTCGATCTGTGCATCCAGAGCCGCCAATTCGCTTTTCGCTCCCTGCACGGCCGAACTGAATTTATCCCGATGGGCGGATGCCTGGGTATAAGTAGATTGGGCACTATCATGCGATTGCGCGGAAATAGCCCCCTCCTGGGCGAGATTGCCGTAACGCTTCAAATCCTTGGCGGCGCGATTCAGATCGGCATTGGCGGCAGCGATATTCGCCGCCTCCTCGCGTATTTTGGCGTTTTGGGTGAGTTTGTTGGCTTCCAGGGTCTGGATGTGCGCTGTTTCCTCCAGCATCTGGGCTTCGGCCTCGGCGACACGGGCCTTAAAATCATGATCGTCGATCACCACCAGCAGATCGCCTGGTTTCACCTTCTGGTTATCCACGAACAACACCTCCTTGACATACCCGGTCTCCTTGGAGCTAATCAAGCTGATGTGCGCCTTCAGATAGGCGTTGTCGGTAGTTTCGAAAGGATGGATCGCCTTCAACCAATACAGAGTACCGGCAGCGATGGTGACAACGACAATCAAACTGATTGTCACGGATTTTTTGGAAACAGTGAGCGCCATAAATTTTTATTTGCCTAACTAAACGGTGTAGTGTAGTCTAATCAATAATCTCATCTCAATGCAACAAGTTTTTTCAACGATGCGATGAACAAATCTTACAACCCGAAACGACAGGCTATTCTTGAGTCGGCAAAGTGCGCTTTTATCGCGCGAAGAAGCAGAACAAAGAATGTCGAAAATTGATTTCTGTATGGTATCGATAAATCGGTGACACCTTGCTAATGCAACATAGTAATTTAACAACACAATGAGCAAACCAAATAACCCAAAACGACAGGCTATTCTCGATGCGGCCAGGCAGGCCTTCATCGCGCACGGTTACAGCGGCACCAGCATGGAAGCCATCGCCGAAGCCGCGCCGGTGTCGAAACCGACTCTTTACAACCATTTTAAAGGCAAACAGGAGTTATTCGCCGCAGTGATCGAGAGTCAGTGCGAGGCGGTGTTGAGTGCTCTTTCCAGCGTCCAGACCGGACTCCGCGATCCGGTCGCCGGCTTGAAAGCCATTGCCGGCGCTTTTGTCGAGCTGATTTATGCCGACGAAGCCTTGCAGCTTTACCGCCTGATCATCGCCGAGCAGAAACATTTTCCCGAGTTGGGCGAACTGGTTTACCGTTCCGGGCCTGAACCGGTGTTGCGGCAATTGTCGTCTTACCTTGCCGAACTGCATGCGTGTGGCGCCTTGCAGTTTGCCGACGTAGAAACATCGAGCCGGTTATTTTTTGGCATGCTGAAAGGCGATGAACATCTTCGCTGCCTGTTGGGCTTACAATCCGGCTTGAGTGTAGCGGCCAAACAACGTTTGATTGATGCCGTGGTTTCTTTATTTCTCAAAGGGCATGGCCATGAGGCATAAAACCGGCTGGTTATTACTCCTGGGTGGTTTGGCCGGATGCACGATGGGGCCCGATTATCGCAAAGTCGAGCCTGCGGTCCCGAAGCATTGGCAGGCCGCACAAGAACCGGAAGCGGGCTTGAAACCGGCCCGTCCGGAGGACTTGAAAAACTGGTGGAAAAGTTTTGGCGATGCGCACCTGAACCATCTCATGGATCAAGCGTTGGCGGGCAACCTGGATGTCAAGATAGCGCTGGCCCGCATCGACCAGGCCCGCGCCGAGCGTCGCAGCACCCGTGCGGAACTGTTTCCGACCGTCAACGTAACGACGGGGGCGCAGCGCCAAGACAACCCGTTTCCCGGCTTCGCGCCCGACATCAAGTTCAACCTGTTCGAGCTGGGTTTCGACGCCCTCTGGGAAGTCGATTTGTTCGGCCGTCAGCAACGCCGACTGGAGGCCGCCACTGCCGATCTGGAGGGCGCGGGCGAACAGTATCACCAGTCCCTGGTGGCGCTGACGGCCGAGCTGGCGCGCAGTTATGTTGACTACCGCAGTCTTCAGAATCAACTGCGAATAACGCGCTCGAACCTGAAGTCGCAGCAGCAAACGCTGGAACTGACCGAAAGGCTCAACGCCGAAGGCGTGGGAACCCGGCACGATGTGGTGCGGGCGCGGGCCCAGACCGAGACCACGGACACCCAGATTCCGGCGCTGGAAGCAACGCTGGTCGCCGCATTGCGGCAACTGGAAGTCCTGGTGGGACGTCAACCCGGTACGCTGGATGCCGAATTGAATTCCACTGAAGCCGTGCCGGCAGCGCCGGGACGGGAGATTCTGGCTTCGCCCGCCGAAATGATACGCCGCCGCCCAGACCTTCGCGTGGCTGAACGCCAACTCGCGGCGGCAACGGCCATGCAAGGGGCGGCAATCGCAGAATTGTTTCCGAAAATATCGTTGTCGGCTTTTGTAGGTCTGCGTAACACCGATATCGAAAGCCTGTTCAAATCGGCCGCCTTCTCCTACGGCACCGCTGCCAACCTGTTGCAACCGTTGCTCAATTTCGGCCGCATCCGGGCCGGTATCGACCTGGCTGATGCGCAGCAAAAGGAAGCCTATCTGACCTTCGAAAAGGCGGTGATCGAAGCCCTTCGGGAAACGGAAACCGCTTTGACGCGTTATCTTAAGGAGGAAGTTCGCCGCCAGACGCTGGCCGGCGCAGTGGCGGACCATCAGGAATCGGTACGTCTGTCGCAACTGCGTTATCAGGAAGGCGTTTCCACGTTTCTGGACGTGCTGGATGCCCAGCGCGCGCTTTATGCGGTTGAAATCGAGCTGGCTCGTTCCGAAGCCGAGACTTCCACGAATCTGATCGCCGTGTATAAAGCACTGGGTGGCGGCGCTAATGCCCAGCTGTAGCCGCAAATGTTCCAGGAGAAATGATGAGCAGACAGATAAAATCGATACTGACCCTCGCTCTCGTCGGCATTGCCATCGCTGCGGCGGCTGTGGCGTGGTGAGTCTTACGCCCCATTTCTGGCCTTGTCGGTCATCGGCAGCGTCTTTTTTGCGCTCGCACTGTCACGCTTCCGCAAGACCATCAGCTCAATGGCTTGATTAGATCTTGAGCACGCCATGAAAAACGTGCCCAACAACCTTAACCATCTCAAGTTCTTCAGCTTGAAGATAAGTTGCAGCTCATGGCCGTTGTCAGCTTGTCGTAAAACACATGTTTATCGATACCTTGTGAATTTTGCTTTACTTGTCATTTTCAGAAGACGACTGCACCATTTCATTGACCTTGACATGCTGTGTGCATAAGACTTCTGACCATGCGCTGATCAGTAAACATCTTCACCATTATTGTCCAAAACTGGACGTTATGTTACGTTGAAGACTGGTCGGAAAGTGACGTTGACCTCAACATCCTCACCGCCGCTTCCGCGTACCAGTCCCATGTTGTCGTTTTCCATTAAAGCCTCCTTCAGTCTCTATACTCTATATAAGGAATAGGGCTTATCAAAATAAGCACATTATGCTCATTCTTCAATAGTTCACCTTGAATGTCGGGCTATCTTCCGGCCTGGTCTTGCGATGATCGTAAATCCGTGTTGTGGAAATATTTGCGTGTCCCAGCCACTCTTGCACCTTGGCAATATCGGCCTGATGATCGAGCGCATTGGTGGCCGCTGTTGCGCGTAACGCATGAGCGCCAATCGTAAAACCCAGCTCAGTTGAGTAAGCGCGCACGATCTTATAGATACCGTCGGCGGTGATAGCTTTACCCAGGCCGTTCTTGGTGTTATTGCTCACCGACCGAAACAATGCGCCAGTTTCGTCCGTTCCGTGTCCGGCTATTTCTATATACTCATAGACAAGTCTACTTGCGGCTGGATGCAATGGCACATAGCGGGTTTTCCCGCCTTTTCCAGAGACTTTGAGGTGCGGAACGCCGCGCCGCTCATGCTTAAAGTCTTTGATCGTGAGTTTGCACACTTCCTCACGCCGGAGCGCGTGATAGAGCAGGGTGGCGAGGATCGCGCGGTCACGCTTGGTGCGGAGCGTAGAACCGTCGGGCGCATCGAGCAGTTTGCGCGCCTGATGATCGCCAAGCGCAGGCGTCCGACCTTCATTGCTGTCATTTTTGGGCCGTTTGACGCCTTTAACCGGATTATGGGTTACGGCGTTTTTTTCACAGAGATAATCGAACAACGACGCTAGGGCTGCCAGACGATGCCGGATCGTGCTGCCGCTGCGGTCGCGGTTGATAAGATCGTCACGCCAAGCGATGACATGGGCGCGGGTCACGATGCGAAACTCGTCCGCCTTCTTAATGCCGGTGAACCGCATGAAGTCCTTAATGGCGTTTTCGTAAGTGCGCCGTGTGCAGCGGTTGGTGATGTTAGCGAACCATTCGACTTCGGGCGGCACGTCGGACAGACGCAGAAAATCTTCGGCGGTCAAAAGCCGGTTTTGGGTTGGGATAGTTTGGACGGGATTTTGTGTGTCTTTCATCTTTTCACCTCGCACGCAGCGCTAGGATCATTCGCCATGAGGAGGCTCCTCACGAAGGCTTACCCAATAAACCGCGCAATATCTTTCATCAGCAGGAACAGATGATAAGGGTCGGTCGGACTGGGGCGGAAATTAAAGTGCTCATAAAACGCCCGCGCTTCGTCATCCTTGGCGTGGACGAAAAGCGCCCGGATACCGGCAATGTCGGCGGCCTGAGCGGTGCGCCATAGCGCGTCTTTCAAAAGGGAGGAACCCCAGTCGCCCCATTGTTCGCCTTGCGTCACGGCCAGCCGCGCCAAAACCATAAGCGGCACGGGATAACGTCCCAGTCCTTCTGTGATACGACGCGGCGCATCCTGATGATCAGCCTGACCGACGGCGAGACTGTAATAAGCGATCACCGTCTTGTCGCGGCAAAGCACATAGGTTTGGGCAAGATTAGCGCGTTGGTTGCTCAAGGCGAAGCGGCAAAGATAATTGTTCAGCTCAGGCTTGCCGCAATCAAAGGCTTCCGTGTCATGCTCAAAATGAAGCTTCCCTATGGCCGTCACGGCCATGGGTTGAGTTCTTTCTCCAAAGCGCTCGGTTCTTTGAACAGCCGCTCAAGTCTGGGCATCGGTTGAGGCGATGCGTCCAGCGCTGCCATGAAGGCGTCCCATTGCTCGTCATTGAGAAGGAACAGACGCCGGTCGGCCATGACTTCGGCGGCTTTGGTTAACGCGCTGTCCAGTAAGAATTCCGAAACTGTTTTGCTCGACGTGGCAGCCGCGTCCTGTAGAACGCGCTTCACGCTCGACGTGGTTCGGATGTCGATGCGTTCGTTGCGAGGTTCGTTTTTTATGGACATAGATTTATCTCCTTCCTGTTTTTTCTATAATGACACACATTGTCAGGACAATCAAGAACAGACAATTTGTTTAGGACTGAGAAGGTTTTAGTGGTCGATTATGGGCATATCCTACTATTGATAAAAGCAGTTATCAAGAGTAAAGGCGGCAAAAATAGAAGTGTTTAGGGAGCCGGGTCATACTAATCACCAGATACAGTGTAGGCCGGGCGTAGCACGAAGTTTTTCATCAGCAGTGATGAGGGGTGCTTGATGTGCAATGGCTGTAGCGGCAATCAATCGGTCGGCAGGATCGCCATGTACTATGATGCCGCTTTCAGCCAATGCGGCGATGGCTGGTGTGAGCTGGAGAATGCTTAGGTCAAGTGACTCAACAATGTCTTCCATGTAGGAGGTGGGCGTATATTGCGCCGGCAACACCAACCGTTTTTTGCGAAACAATAAGGCAATTTCCCAAAAACTAATTGCAGCACAGGCAAGTTTACCGTTTGCTCGCCCACTATCCAGTGCTTGTTGTGCGGCAACCGTTAATCGATCCCGGCGATCTGCCCAAAACAGCAAGATGTTGGTGTCACAAATTGTTAGCATCGCCTGTCCATTCTTCATCCAGTGGGGCGAGAATGTCGCCGACGATAACAGTGCCACGTAGTGCTTCCAGTCTTTTTAGTGCAGTTTCGCGTTTGCTTTCATTTCGATCCGGAACGATGCGGGCAATGGTTTTTCCGTGTAGCGTAATCGCAATCTCTTCGCCTTGTTGCACTTGTTTGAGGTAATCGGGTAAATGCTGGCGCAGTTCGGTGACATTAACTGAATTCATACATACTCCTGTTCTGTACAGTATTTATGTGCATTATAGGGGTTCGACTCTGGAAAGTAACTCTTTATATCGAGTTATCTACACCGTTAAAGCTCATAATCATCATAGGTTTTTAATACCTCTTCTTGGGTAATCCCCAAATAACGGACAGCTTGCGCCGGAGGGTGGCATCGGAGCATGGTTTTTCTTCCAGCGTTTTGCGCCAGGCAATGACATGCGCGCGGGTGACCACGCGAAACTCTTGCGGTTGTTCAATCCCGATAAAGCGGGTGAAAGCATGAATATCGTTTTGATAGGCCTGCCGGGTTTTTTCGGAACTGATATTGACGAACCATTCGAGTTCGGCCGGGACTTCCGCCAACCGATGAAACTGTTCCGACGTTAACGCGCGAGCAGGGTGTTGAATGAGCACATCGGCCATGCGGATTTATACCTTAATATATAGGTGCAAATGAGAGACGCAAATGGAGCAGGATTTCAGGAGTGATTTTTACGTCCTATAAAAACCATTATAGGACGTAAAAGACGAGCTAGGGAAGGGGCATTTTCGAGAGGTTTAAAATTTCACATAGCCGATAATAAAGGAAGGATTCAACAAAATGGATTGGCTTAAACTGACCCGGAACATGTCAAAACGCATAAACATTTTCAGCACGCTCGTCAAACTGCCCAAAGATAAAACCATCAGGTGGAAGCGGCCTGATTTTGGGTTTAATCCTAAAGAGGAGGTCATTGCTTAAAATTGCTTCAGCAGCACCTGTCTAACGAGTAAAATGATCGGCATTAAAACTGCATACCTGATTTGAAAGGGTCAGTTGTCGCAAATAGGAGTTCCGGCTTATCGGTAATTTATGGCGTTAGCAGGATAACTTTGTCCGACGGAAAGCCGGCTTTTGGGGGCTTGAAAAATTTGCGGCAGAGCCATTGAACAATGACAAAGTATCCAATGCCGCCTGATTTTTATAATTCCTAGGTAAATTTCTCAGTTGACATATTTTAATGAAGTGATCTAATAGGGGCAATCATCAAATATTCTTGAATGATTTAAATTTATGAAAAGCTATTGGCTATCGATACTATTGGTCGGGTTATTTGCCTTTCTCCAATGCGTCTCACCGCTTGCATGGGCAGGGACTAACCAGTGGACGAGCAACGGGCCGGATGTGGGCTCGATCTCAGCCTTGATTATCGATCCGTCCAACCCGGGTACAGTCTATGCGGGAACCGAGGGTGGCGGGGTATACAAAAGCACCAATGGCGGAGGAAATTGGAGTCAGGCCAATAAAGGCCTGCTAAATACGTTTGTTTCTACCTTGTCTATTGACCCGTCCAATCCGGCCACGCTCTATGAAGGAACTAGCGGCGGGGTCAACAAAAGCACCGATAGCGGGGGGAGTTGGAACTCAGCAAGCGCTGGTCTGCCAAGTATTTTTGACGCATACACTCTGGCCATCGATCCATCCAACCCAGCCACACTCTATGCGGCAACCTCGGGTCTCGGAGTATACAAAAGCACCAATGGCGGAAGAAGCTGGAGCCCAGCTAATAACGGTCTGCCCGCTATATTCGCGAGGACCCTGATTATCGACCCGTCCAGTCCGGACACGCTCTATGCGGGAACTAATGAGGGGGTATTCAAAAGCATCAACGGTGGTGGGAGTTGGAGTTCAGCCAATAACGGCCTGACAGTTGCAAATATCTCTGCCTTGGTCATCGATCCATCCAGCCCGGCCACGCTCTATGCAGGAACTAATACCGGGGTGTTCAAGAGCACCAATGGCGGTGGAAACTGGAGCCCGCTTAATAGTGGACTGCCAACTACATCTGTGACGGCTCTGGCCATCGATCCCTCCAAACCCGGCCACGCTCTATGCGGGAACCGAGGGTGCGGGAGTATTCAAGTTTACCAGCATGGATTCTATCGAATGCCTGTTCAATTGGGCGGAAAGAAACTATTCCACCCTGTTGGCTCCAGCAGCTTCTCCTACAATGGTTTTGAATCCCTACACTTATCGCTACTATTCGGCAACCCACGCCTATCTGCGTTTCCTCAATGAACAATCATGTCTATTACATGGGGCCGGATAGAAAGTTGGAGGATGAGGGCCCATTGTTGGATTGGTTGCCTAAGGCAGGCTGCTAAGTTCCTTAAGTATCGTATTTCTATCTTCCTAGTCCGCATGCAAGCAGCAGAGTAGATTGGCAATTGAATAATCCGGAGTGTTAGTGGTGATAGATGAGATGGAGCCAATACAAATTGTTAATTTTATGTGGAGAACTTAATGGCGCAATTAAGACTAAGAAAAGAGAGCATACAAAACCGGGGGGAGGCTAAGGCTAAAGGGGCATCTTTCCAATGATCGCATTCCGGCTTATAAACAGTTTATGGCTTTAGCGGGACAGTTCTGTCCAACGACTGAGCGAGTTTAACCTTTTTCAAAAAAATTGCGACAAAAACCTTCAATTTCCCCACCGCCCTGCTAGAAATACAGTATATGTTACAGACGAGATCGCTGCGGCAGTTTATCTAGTGGAGATGCGTTGGCCATAGGGCCTCGCAATTAGCAAACTTAAACCCAGAAGACCAAGGCAATCGCGCTATGTTGCTTTCCCAAAGATTAATTCAGACCGGTAATCATCGTTGATAGCAGCGCGCATCTTGCGAAGACGCAAGCTATGCTTCGATGGCCCATTGTGTCGAATGACATTA
>JAQUQK010000044.1 GCA_028716125.1 Thermoplasmatota archaeon
TAAAGGCCAGCCGGGTCTGGTCTATGGACGCCAGGGTGGCTTCCGGCAGAGGCGTGCCGAACTGTTCAAAAGCAGCCAGACCGGCATAGGCCTCCTGCCACTGAATGGCGGCGCCGGACGCGTCAATCACTTTTACCGCTTCAGCCATAATGGAGGGCCCAATCCCATCGCCTTTTATCAATGTAACCGCGTGCATGCATTTCTCAGGAAGTTATATAAAAGATTATTATAGGGCTTTAGGCAAGTTTTTAGCCAGTTGCAGTGGTTAATAATGCTGTAGGATGTGTTGAAATACGAAGCGCAGCGCTCGTGATGGCTGTTTAACAGTGATGCGCTTCACTATTGTGTAAGATCAGATACTAACCATTTTTACGGCTATTTAGCGAGAACTAATGGGCAGTCGTTTTGCTATCTTCAAATACTCCGAGCTGCCGCAATCACCGTTTGCCCTAATGCCAGCCCGCCGTCGTTCATAGGATAACGTTGCGGAGACAGCACGGTTTTGCCGTGCTGCTGCAATTGCTGCGTCACCGCTTCCAGCAGCAGCCGGTTTTGAAATACGCCGCCGCTGAGAACGATGCTGTCGATGCCGGTTTGCCGGCTGAATCCGTTCAAAAGCTCGACGGTCGCGGCAATCAGGCTATGGTGAATACGCGCGGCAATCCGTGCTTTATCGACACCCTGCTTAAGATCGGTCAGCACCGCTTGCCATAATCCTTGCCAGCTTAATATCGACAAGTCTTTGCAAGGGGCAGTCAACCAAGCTTGCGGGTAAGGCCGTTCGACTGCAAACAGCGGCGTTGCCAGGATTTCCAGCGCAATCGCGGCCTGGCCTTCATAATGAACCTGTTCGCTGTGCAGGCCAAGTGCGGCGGCGAAGGCGTCGAACCAGCGTCCGCAGGAGGTGCTGGACGGTGAATTGATGCTTTTGACAATCATCGTTTCCAGCATGGCGAGCGGTTTGCCGGCCAATAACGCCATGATGTCCAGATCGCCATAATTCTGTTGCAGTGATTGCCAGTTAAAATAATGCCGCAGTTGCGCATAGGCATTACGCCATGGTTCGCGCATGGCCTGGGTGCCGCCGGGCAGGGCGATAGACTGGAAATGAGCAAGCCGGGTGTAGCTCTTGTAATCGCCTAACAGAAATTCGCCACCCCATAGTGTCCCATCGTCACCCAGACCTAAGCCGTCGAAGATGGCGGCCAATACCGGCGGCGTATGCAAGGCGATACCGTGTTCTGCCAGGCAGGCGGACAGGTGGGCGTGATGATGCTGCACTGGCACTAAAACCGCCTGTTCGGTTTCCGCCAACGTTTGTCCGTATTGTGTCGAAAAGAAATCTGGATGATTATCGACGGCGATGCGTTCAGGCCGGAAGCCATATAACTGCTTGTACAGAGCTATCGCGTTGCGATAATCGCATTGAACAGCAGCGTTTTCCAGGTCGCCGACATGCTGGGCAACGATAGCCTGGCCGTTTTTCAGCAAACAGAAACTGTTCTTAAGCTCCGCGCCCATCGCCAGGATATTATCAGCTTGCTCGAAACCGGGCGGCAACACCAGAGCTTCCGGGCTGTAACCGCGAGCCCGGCGCAGCAGGCGCATTTTACCTGCCATCTCCCGCAGTACCGAATCATCGAGGCGGTTGACGATAGCCCGGTCATGCAACAGCAGATAATCGGCAATATCGGCCAGCTTTTCCCGCGCCTCGTCGTTGTCCGTGCATTGCGGTTCGTCGCTGATATTGCCGGAAGTCAGTACGATAGGCGCAGCCAATTCCTGCAATAATAGTGTGTGCAACGGCGTATAAGGCAGCATGAAGCCAAGTTTGTCATCGTCCGGTGCGACGCCGGGCGCAACTTTTTCACCGTATGCTGACAGCAGCACAATCGGCGCGGCTTTGCCGTTCAGTGCGAGCGTTTCCTCCTCATCCAAGCGGGCGTAACGGGCAATCATGGTTACATCCTTAGCCATTAGCGCAAACGGTTTGGCATAACGGCGCTTGCGCTCACGCAACCGGTCGACGGCGGCGGCATCCATCGCATTACAGGCCAGATGAAAACCACCCAGACCTTTAATAGCGATGATGTAACCTTGCCGGATCAAGTCTGCGGCTTGTTTAATCGGATCGGCGCAAGCCAATTGTTGACTGGAGTGATCTTCAAGCCAAACCTTAGGGCCGCATTCCGGGCAGCAATTTGCCTGGGCGTGGAATCGGCGGTCGGCAGGGTTGTCATACTCCTGTCGGCATTGCCGGCACATCGCAAATTCCGCCATGCTGGTGTGGCAGCGGTCATAAGGCACACGCCGGATAATCGATAGCCGCGGCCCGCAGTGCGTGCAATTGGTGAACGGATAGCGGTAACGGCGGTTGCCGGGATCGGTAATTTCGGCAAGACACTCGCGGCAGGCGGCGGCATCAGCGGCGATAGGCGTCTCTGTGCCATCGTGCCGGCTGGCGATGATGCGGAATTCATCGCCCTGCGGCAGATCATCCAGTACATGCACCTCCAGGCTGTCCAGTCGGGCCAGCGGCGGCAGTTGCAATGGGATTTGCCGGATAAACGCATCAAGGTCTTCGCTGCCGCCGAAGGCATGAATCATTACTCCCAAGCCGTCATTCCAGACTTCCCCGGTCAACCCGTGCTGCTTGGCGATGCGCCAGATCGTCGGCCTGAAGCCTACACCCTGAACAATGCCGCGAACCCGAATCGCTCTGCCGGACATTAACAGATGCGCGGCAATTGTTCGCCGACCGGCCAGTCGACGATGCGGTGGCTGCCAATGGTCATACGCATTGCTATTACGCAGCCGCCGCCGTGGCTTAAATCGGCTTTGCCGGTTGCTAGATTTAGGGTTGATGTGTGGAGTTTATACACTGGATCGATTGGCGGATTACCAAAGTGTCGCTCTTGCGACAGATTAAAACTATCCCGGAATTTTGAGAAAAATCAAATAAGTCTGCTTTCAAGTGTAGGCTACTCACCGCGTGCCCTATGGACTATTTAATCGTAACAATAGGATTAGGATAATGCATTATTTTGTTATCCACTGTAATCAAGGGCATGGATTCAACAGTTGCTTGAGCAATAAGCAAACGATCAAAAGGGTCTTGATGATAACTTTCCAAATCGGCCAGGGCATAAATATGCTGTAACGTAATAGGCAAGAGCTTCAAGTCGTTATCTCGTTGTTGTGCCGCTCTCATTTCTTGCAACGGATTCTGCAAATTCAGCTTACCCAGTTTGCTTTTTATTTGTATTTCCCAAGGTGAAACATGACTTAGATGCAGTATGTTTTTATTGTCTTCGCACAGAGCCAAAACGTTGGCCGAAAGTTTTTCAGGTTACTGATTAAGCCATAGAAAAACGTGCGTATCCAGCAACAGATTCATGTTTCATCACCCAGCCAGAAACTCATTGGCAATTCATCGTCAAATGTTTCAGCGATAGTTATCTTGTCCCTGTATTGTCCAAAAACTCGTTTTTTAGTAACGGGAGTCGCCGCTTCATCTTACATAACAATAACTTTTGCTCGTGACGCATTGATATTGTCAGGCAGTTGTAAATGTATTTCGTGTGATTCTGTTATGGTCGCTTCTAATTCGATGGCTTGCATGAGTTAATCTCTATTTAATCAATTAAGTCTGAACCTTAACAAGGTACGCGGTTAGAGGTTATTGACAATTGTTACCCTAGCCAAGATAGCACCGGCAAAAAACGATCAAGCATAATCAATACGCTGCAATTCCAGCTCCGCCTTCAACCACCTCAGCCAATTCTCCATTCCTTCGCCTGTCTTGGCCGACAGCGACAAAATCTTGATGCGCGGATTGACCTGTTTAGCATACTGGATGCATTGCTCGCTGTCGAAATCCAGATACGGCAGCAGGTCGGTCTTGTTCAAAATCATTAAGTCGGCGGCATGAAACATGTCGGGGTATTTAATCGGCTTGTCCTCGCCTTCGGTGACCGACAGGATCACTACCTTATGCGCTTCGCCCAGGTCGAAAGCCGAAGGGCACACCAGGTTGCCGACGTTTTCGATAAATAACAGGCTATGGTTTTTCAGCTCCAGGCTTTCCAGCGCATGTCCGACGCGGTGCGCATCCAGATGGCAGCCTTTGCCGGTATTGATTTGCACTGCCGGTACGCCGGTAGCGCGGATGCGCTCGGCGTCGCGCGCGGTTTGCTGATCGCCTTCAATCACCGCGATGCCGATATTATCTTTCAGCCGGACGATGGTTTCGGTCAGCAGCGTGGTTTTGCCGGAACCGGGGCTGGAGACCAGGTTTAACGTCAGTATGCCGCGCTCGCCGAAATAGCGGCGGTTTTCGGTGGCATAACGGTTATTCTTGGCCAGAATATCCTGCTCGATTTGCACCATCCGCGCTTGGCTTAAACCGGGCGCATGGGCATGCGCGGCACCAAGTTCAGGGGCGTGATCATGTCCGTGATCATGAGAATGGTTATGATCATGAGGATGTTCATGCTCATGATCGGGCGAGTGGGAATGGCCCTCGCCGCAGCCGCATACGCCACACATTATTCTACCTCCAGTTCCTTGATTCGCATTTGATCGCCGCCGTTGACCTGTAATTGATGGCTGCCGCAGTGCGGGCATAGATCGTATAATTGCTGTACAACCACATTACGGCCGCACGGCATACACCAGGCTTGGCCCGGTACTTCGATAACTTCAAGGCGAGCCTGGTCAGCCAGCGAGCCTGGTATGACAATCTCGAAACTGAAACGTAGCGCCTCAACTTCGATACCGGCCAACGCGCCGATTTCCAGCCAAACGGTCTTGACTTTGCGGTATTGCTGAGCCTCCGCCTGTTGTTCCAATATCTGCAAAATGCTTTCGCATAGCGACAGTTCATGCATCGCAATCCCTGCTATGCACCCTTCGGGCCAGTGCAAATCCGCTCCCAGCGGATTTGTCATGCATGGCTATCCCTGCCATGCACCCTTCGAGCCAGTACTTGTTGTTCCAGACAAATTTGTCATGCATGGGTTTCTATCTCATTGCCGCTGTTCTTTAAGTGTAGCTCGTATTGTACGCAAGGGTCTACCGCGTTGATAAACAATTCCGCCTGTCGTTGCAGATCGTTTGGGTTTCCGGCTTTCAATTGTTTCAAGCCTTGCGCTACGATGCCTTCGGGATGAAAATTCCATTCGGTGGGCGCGATAATGCGATAATGGTGCACCCGCCCCAGTCGTAATTCCAGTCTATGAATCAACAGGCCTCGCGCCGCCTGGACTTGGGCCAGGCCGATGCCGTTGCTGACGGCGTTATATGGCGTTATATATTGGTAAAACTGTGCCGTTTTTTATTTGCGCTAAAAGTTGTCTTAATTGGCACGGTATCCTTGCGGTTTCAAGCAAGCGGCCCAGTATGCGGACAATCAAGCCGTTTCCGTAACGGCCTGAAAGCTCGGCGATTAAAGGTTGCAACAATTGCCGGTTCAACAGCGTGGTTTCAAAGCAGCAGTTTTGCCAGTGCCGTGTCCGGCTGAAAGCCGTTAAATCTTCCCGTTGCAGTTGCAGGTTCAATGCATCCCTATCAAGCTCGGGCAGACAGGTAACATCGTTTTGCCCCATTGCCGTCCAATCCCGGCTATATAAATAGTTCAGCAAATTGGCTGGTAATGCATTATTTTGCCATAGCCAATCACGCAATTGTGCTTCGCTGGTTAACGCCTGAAAATCGGCAAGCCGACCGTTAAAAATCGAGGCGTCGATTAGCGCTTCTAATTCGTCGATCAGCCGCGTTAACTGCACGCCATCGATGACAAGACGGCTGTCGAGCTTGAACGCCTCGCCGTGCCAAAACAGGTGCTGCTTGCACAGCGCATCGAACTTAAGCAGCGCGGCCATGGCTTTTTTATCCGGGGCAAGATCTAAAAAGCCCGGCCAGTCAAGCAAAATACGCCAGGCGTGTTCGCGCAAGGTTTCCAGTTGCACCAGCATGTCCCTGGCCGTATCGAGGTTGGGTTCGTTCGCCATGCCCAGCGCCTCGCGGCAAGCCAGCAGGGCGGCATAGGCCTGGGCATTACCGCACAGTGCAAACAGCAGCGGAACGGTGTCGAGCACCTGTTCCGGGGTTTTGCCGAGTAAAACCCGCGCTACCGCTTCAGGCCGGCTGGATGCGATCTGTGCCGAGTTGCCCTGCCGGCGCTATGATACAGCTCGATATGGATAGAACCAGCCGGCGTCACTCAACGGTTTCCATTGCCGATTGCGCCGCGCAGCAAGTCCCGGCGGCTGACGCCACGCGGCGCGATTTCCGTCACTAAGCCTTGCAGCGCGGCTTGCGCCGCGGTGAGGGCTGCGGCCTGATTTTCGAACTGGAACATCGGCGAGAACAGCGGACAAAGCGCATAGATGCCCAATTGTGCTTCGCTACCCAGTGTGAATTCGAATACGCCATAGGGGAAGCGCTTTTCGATTTTTGTGCCTGGAGGTTGCTCGCGCCACCGGCTGTCCGCCCCCGGCAACAGCATTAAATTCATGAACCAGGGCGTAATCAATATGCCCAGCCAGTCTTTGTTGAAAGGGTTAAAGCCGACGGCCTGCACTGAAAGCCCGGCGTTCACTACCGGTAAATCGCGCATGCGGTTAGCCAATATTTCATTGAATGTAGTTTCCAGCGTATGCCTGATCTGCTCGCTATTCTGCCACATCATGACTTAGCATAGCGCGTACACACTTGCGGCTCGATTTGACAGTGCCATCTCTGGCTTCCGGCAGTCTGTGCCGGGATGACGAGTTGGGTGAATATCTGTGTAACAACATACTCAGTCGTTCAGCACCAAAAAATCCTGTTTTTTACCGTCGCACTCAGGACAGCTCCAGTGCTCCGGCAATTGCGAAAAAGCCGTGCCGGGCGGCATTTGCCAGACTTCATCGCCTATTGCCGGATCATACACATACCAGCAAATTTGGCACTCCAGGCGGGTATGTGCCGTCATAGTCGAGGCATCACCGCCGTAAGCTCCGGCAAAAAAGGAGTCGTTCATAAGTACACCTTAATACACCTTAAGTATTTCCTGCAAACCTTCGCAGCTATCGGCAATATCTTCCGGCGAGGCGCAGGCTACACTGCGCACGTCGCTGACTTCCAGGGTATTGAGGATCAAGGTGTCCTCTGAATTGAAATACTGTACCCGCCAGACGAATGTGGTGCCGGTAGCGGTGATCCGGCAGTTGCCGTAACCACGGGATAGAATGGTCACCGAACCGCCGCCCAGGCGTTGCGCCAAAAACGCCAGATCCTGCTCGGTCTGCGGTAACAGACTCAAATTGATGCTATGCGCCTCGCCGCCCGGCCGGTATTCGGCAATTTTGGCGTTGAGTTCGGCCAGCAACGGCGGCGCATTCATCACGCCGGCCGGCAGTTCCGTCCAGGTAGTATCAATTTGTCCAGCCGTGCCGCTAAAGGCCGATTGCGAAAGCTGTTGCGGGATAATGCCGACTTCCACCGCGTCATGTACGGTCTGTTGCCGGGAATTGAGTTTTTGCAAACGCCAGACTCCGGCCAGCACCGATTCCTGAATGCGGATGTCTTGCTCGCCGGAACAGATCACGCTGACTTCGCCTTCACCGAGCAGCTCGTCGATAAATCCCCGGTTCCCTGCGTCCAGTTGTGTCAATTCGATGGGCCCTGAAACCGACGGGAACGCGGCCAGACTCTGCTGTAATTGCTGTAATACGCTGTTAGCCTGCGTCAAATCCACCGCATTTAAATCCGTCGAAATTTGCGGCATGGCGTAGGTCGCCATTTCCTGCGGCATTTGCAGGTATTCCAAAGCGACGCCGTCTTCTTCTGCCGGTTGACTGCCTTGTCCGAAAATAGGGAGTGAAATAGAGGTCATAATGATCGTTGGTTATATTTTAGAGTTATATTGCACCCAATGCCCAGACGCACGGGATGCTCCTTCTCCAGAGGGAGAAGGCTGGGATGAGGGGATAAAAATAGACTTTTTTCCTTATTTTGATTTCCCCTCACCCAACCCTCTCCCTCTGGAGAGAGCTTTGCTCTGCTTAAGTCAACAACATTGGGAGTTAAAGTTGGCTCAGTCATGGCGGTTCCTTATGCGGCGAGCAGCAACCAAGCGCCGATCACGCCGGTCATGGTTCCGTAAACGCGGATAAAACCGGTCGCATTAACGTGCTGTGCGATTAAACCCAGAACCAGGCCGGAAACATGCGAAGTCGCAGTGCCCGACACAATCCCGGCGATATAAGCGTATGCCGAAGCGCCAACCGGCAATGCGCTGCCGTGCGCCAGCCCGTGCATTGCGGCAAAGGCTGCAATCGACGTCAGGATAATCGCTTTGGGTAATTTAGCCGTTCCAAAGCTCAGCGCTACGCCGACCGACAACAGCGAGACAAGAATACCCGTTTCGACATAAGCGAAACCAACCCCGGCTAAGCCGAATAGCGCCCCTGCCGTCATAAATAATAAAAACACGCTTATCGCCTGTTGGGTAAGGCGGCGGCTTTGACTGCTCGCCCATAAGCCTAAACCCAGCATTGCCAGGAAGTGATCCAGACCCAACAACGGATGCTGGAAACCGTGGCTGAAACCGCCTGTCGGCAATAAACCGGTATGCGCCGATGCCGCATAAGAAAATGTGCCCAAACCGGCTAATAATAAACCTTGCAATTTGATTTTGTTCATAAAACTGTTCCTCAGCGTACTTTAACGTGGGTTAATTCGGTGCCGTCCGGACTGATGATATGCGTCGAACAGGCCAGACACGGATCAAAACTGTGTAAAGTGCGCAAAATCTCCACCGGTTCTTCGGGACGTTCCATCTTGGTATTCATCAATGCCGCCTCGAACGCGCCAATGTTGCCCTGCTCGTCGCGCGGCGAACCGTTCCAGGTGGTTGGCACCACGCATTGATAATTAGCAATCTTGGTGTTTTCGATTTTCAGCCAATGCCCCAATGCGCCGCGCGGGGCTTCGGTAAAACCGACGCCTTTGACGCTGTCCGGCCAGGTTTCAGGATCCCATTTGGCGACATTCGCGGTCGCCAGATCGCCGGATTTGATATTGGCGATCATCTTGTCCATGAAATAGCGCATCTTGCCGGCCGCCCACTGCGCTTTCAGACCGCGAGCCGCCGTCCTGCCCAAGGTCGAGAACAATGCAGTGACCGGAACGTCCAATGTCTTCAACACGAAACTGATTTGCTCGGTAATTTCCTTGTTGCCTTGCGCGTAGCCGATCACATAACGCGCCAGAGGGCCTACTTCCATCGCATGACCGCGCCAGCGCGGGGCTTTTATCCAGGAATATTTGGCCGCTTCGTCCAGTTCTTTGATGTGAGTGCGGTCGCCCTTGGTGTTCGGCCCCAGTTTGTAGTTGGCTTCGGTGATACCGTCCCACGGATGCAGGCCCAGCGATTCATCCGGGTATTTGTACCAGGAGTGCGGGATAAATTCCTTGATTTGTTCAGGATCGGTCAAATCGACTTCATGCACTTTGGTCAAGTCGCCGTTGATGATCGCGCCGCGCGGCATCAATAGATTCGCCGCTGAATAGTCGTTAGCATTATCGGGAATATCGCCGTAAGACAACAGGCTTTGCCCGGAAATACCGCCGCCGTATATCCAGCCTTTATAAAATCCAGCGATAGCCAGTAAATCGGGAATGTAAACCTGATCGGTAAAGGTGAGGGTGCGGTCGATCAACGACGACGCCAGATTCAACTGCTCCATGTTAATCGCACCGCTGGTGCCGACGCCGTCGATATTGATTACGCACGGTACGCCGCCGACCAGCCAGTTCGGATGCGGGTCTTTGCCGCCGAAAACGGTGCGGATTTTCATGATGTCTTTTTGAAAATCCAACGCTTCCAGGTAATGCGTCACCGCCATTAAATCGGCTTCCGGCGGCAATAAATAGGCCGGGTTAGTCCAATAACCGTTCTTGAACGGACCCAGTTGTCCGGACTCGACAAACTTCAATAAGCGGTTTTGGGTATCGCGAAAATAGCCGGGCTACGATTTGGGATTATGCGGCGAAATCTTTTGTTGTAACGCCGAGGTCGCAACCGGATCGGCTTTCAACGCATTGACCGGATTAACCCAGTCCAGCGCATGCAAATGATAAAAATGCACCAGATGGTCTTGCACCTGCAAGCTTAACTGCATCAGGTTGCGGATCGAATTGGCGTTTTCGGGAATCGTAATCTTTAATGCATCTTCGACTGCGCGCACCGAAGTCAAGGCATGAGTACCGGTACAGACGCCGCAGATCCTTTGCACGAAAGCCCAGGCATCGCGCGGGTCGCGACCTTTTAAAATCACTTCCAGGCCGCGCCACATGGTGCCGCTGGAGATCGCGTTACGGATGATATTGTCTTCGTCGATATTGACTTCGCAACTCATATGGCCTTCGATACGAGTGACCGGATCGATCACAACGCGGCGGCCAGCGTCATTCAAATTAAAGCCGTTGGGGGTGTGGGTGACTGTCATTGTTGATCTGCTCCTGATTGATTAGCGCCAGGTTTTTTAGAACGGTTCAGCGCTGTCAATCCGGCGTGTGCGGCAATGCCGACGCCGACCACGGCTGCTGCGGTACCGCCGACCGCATCGGCATTGGCTTCGATACCGAAGTCATTAATATCGGTCAGACGCTGGTAAAAGCTGCCTTTGTCCCAGAAACCATCCTCTGAACAACCGATGCAACCGTGACCGGCTTGAATCGGAAACGAGCCTTCATTCCAGCGCACTGTCGAACAGGCGTTATAAGTAGTCGGGCCTTTGCAGCCCATTTTGTAAAGGCAATGTCCTTGCCGCGCGGCTTCGTCATCCCAATGCTCGACGAATTGTCCGGCGTCGAAATGCGGGCGGCGCTAACATTTATCGTGAATGCGCTGGCTGTAAAACATCTGCGGACGTCCCTGACGATCCCGGGTCGGCAGTTGTTCGAAGGTCAACAGATAAGCCACCACGGCGGTCATT